>NZ_JBHYMC010000090.1:0-18311 GCF_042742535.1 Streptomyces sp. NPDC058880 | reverse complement strand
GGGGCGGCGGGGGGGGGGGGCGGGGGGGGGGGGGCGGGGGGGGGGGGGGGGGCCCCCGGGGGGGGGGGGGGGGGGCGCCCCCGGGGGGGGGGGGGGGGGGGGGGGGGGGGGGGGGGGGGGGTTGGGGGGCGCCGGCCCCCCCGGGGCCCCCCCCTCCAGGATAACCCGACCGGGACCGGTCAGCCGGTGCCGACGAAAGCAGCCAGCAGCAGCCACACCACCGGTGCGGTGGGCAGCAGCGAGTCCAGCCGGTCCATGATGCCGCCGTGCCCCGGCAGCAGGGTGCCCATGTCCTTGATGCCAAGGTCCCTCTTGATCATCGACTCGCCCAGGTCGCCCAGGGTGGCGCTGACCGCGACCGCGAGGCCGAGCAGCAGGCCCTGCCACCAGGCTCCGCCGTCGATCAGGAACTCCATGCAGAGCGCGCCGGCGGCCATGGCGAAGGCCACCGCGCCGAACAGTCCCTCGCGGGTCTTCCCGGGGCTGATGCGCGGCGCGAGCTTGGTCTTCCCGAAGCGCCAGCCGACCGCGTAGGCCCCGGTGTCGCTGACCACGGTCAGGAGCAGGAAGGTGATCACGCGCTGCGGCCCGTCGTCTGCGGTGAGCAGCATCGCGACGAAGGTGGCCAGGAAGGGCACGTAGAAGGCCGCGAAGGCGCCCGCCGTGACGTCCTTGAGGTAGTCCTCGGGGGGGTCGGTCATCCGCCAGACCAGGACGGCCAGCACGGTCAGCGCCATGGCTACCCAGGCGCCCTCGGCCCCCCGGACGTATCCGGCGATGACCATGGCCGCGCCGCCGACGGCGAGCGGGACCAGAGGGGCCTTGATGCCCTTCTTCTCCTGCAGCCGGGAGGTGAGCTCCCACAGGCCGACGACGACCGCGACGACGATCACGCCGACGAAGACGGCCTTGACGATCAGGAGCGAGGCGAAGATCACCGCACCGAGACCGACGCCCACCCCTATCGCGGCACGCAGATCCCGCCCCGCGCGCTTCTTCTGCGGCGGAGGGGAGGAGTCCTGCGGGTGCTCGGCATGCGGAGGCGGGGGGCTGGGCATGGGCTCCTGCGGCGGCGTATCGGCGCGGAAGGGGGAGCCGCCGCCCGGGGCGGCCCCCCGACCGCGTGCTTCCCGGTCGTCGAAGTCACGGCCGGCGGCATCGGGCACGATGGGCATGGGCCGAGTGTGCGGGCCCACCTGCGCATCGTATGCGGGACCCGCCGGAACCGGCTCCGGCTGCCAGGAAGAGTCGTTCATCAGACTTCGAGGAGCTCGGCTTCCTTGTGCTTGAGGAGCTCGTCCACCTGCGCGACGTACTTCGCGGTGGTGTCGTCGAGCTCCTTCTCCGCGCGACGGACCTCGTCCTCGCCCGCCTCCTTGTCCTTGACGAGCTTGTCGAGGGCGTCCTTCGCCTTGCGGCGGACGGAGCGGATGGAGACCTTGGAGTCCTCGGCCTTGTTCTTGGCGACCTTGATGTACTCCTTGCGGCGCTCCCCGGTCAGCTCGGGGAAGGTCACCCGGATGATGCGGCCGTCGTTGCTCGGGTTGACACCGAGGTCGGAGTCGCGGATGGCCTGCTCGATGTTGCGCAGCGCGGACGCGTCGAACGGCGTCACGATGGCCATGCGCGGCTCGGGAACCGCGAAGGAGGCGAGCTGGTTGATGGGCGTGATGGCGCCGTAGTAGTCGGCGACGATCTTGTTGAACATCGCCGGGTGCGCACGGCCGGTGCGGATCGCGGCGAAGTCCTCCTTCGCGACGACGACGGCCTTCTCCATCTTCTCCTCGGCCTCGAGGAGGATTTCTTCGATCACCACGTGCTCCTGCATGTCTTGAATGGATGGTTCAGGCGGGCGGGCGGGCCGGTTCGGGCCGCCCGGACCAGCAGCGAACTGCTCAGGCCCGGGTCTCTTCGTCGCTGACGAGCGTGCCGATCTTCTCACCCTTGACGGCGCGGGCGATATTGCCCTCGGCGAGCAGCTCGAAGACGAGGATGGGCAGCTTGTTGTCACGGCAGAGGGTGATCGCGGTGGCGTCGGCGACCTTGAGGTCGCGCGAGAGGACCTCGCCGTACTCCAGCGCGTCGAACTTCACCGCGTCCGGGTTCTTCTTCGGGTCGGAGTCGTAGACCCCGTCGACGCCGTTCTTACCCATGAGGAGGGCCTCGGCATCGATCTCCAGGGCGCGCTGGGCGGCCGTGGTGTCGGTGGAGAAGTAGGGCATGCCCATGCCGGCGCCGAAGATGACGACACGGCCCTTCTCCAGGTGGCGCACGGCGCGCAGCGGGATGTACGGCTCCGCGACCTGACCCATGGTGATGGCGGTCTGAACGCGGGAGTCGATGCCCTCCTTCTCCAGGAAGTCCTGGAGCGCGAGGCAGTTCATGACCGTGCCGAGCATGCCCATGTAGTCGGACCGGGCCCGGTCCATGCCGCGCTGCTGGAGCTCGGCGCCTCGGAAGAAATTGCCGCCGCCGATCACGACGGCGATCTCCGCGCCGTCGCGGACCACCGCGGCGATCTCACGCGCGATGGCGTGGACGACGTCGGGGTCGACGCCCAGTCCTCCGCCACCGGAGAAGGCCTCGCCCGACAGCTTCAGCATGAAGCGGCGGCCCTTCTTGAACTGGTCGCTCTTGTCGTCGGATGCGGTGTGGGGGTCCACGCCCTGATTCATGGAGATCTCCTCGTGCACATACGAAGAAGGCCATTGCCGGTGGGTCCTCGCGGTTCCCTCTACGGCAATGGCCTCCTCGTCAGATCTGCGGTCGTCTCGCGCAAGCGCGGACGACTGCTTCAGACCCTACCGGGGTCCGGTGTCCGTCGCGTACGGACGGACTCAGATGCCGACCTTGATGCGGGTGAAGCGCTTCAGGGTGACACCGGCCTCGTCCAGAACCTTCTGGACGGACTTCTTGTTGTCCAGGGCGTAGGCCTGGCCGAGCAGCGTGGCGTCCTTGAAGAAGCCGTTGACGCGACCCTCGACGATCTTCGCGATGGCAGCCTCGGGCTTGCCCTCCGCGCGGGTGACCTCTTCGGCGATGCGACGCTCGGACTCGACCTTGTCGGCCGGGACGTCCTCGGCGGACAGCCACTGCGGGGCGAACGCGGCGATGTGCTGCGCGATGCCGCGGGCGACCTCGGCGTTCTCCTTGTCGAGCTCGACCAGGACGCCGATCTGGAACGGCAGGTCGGGCATCGTGCGGTGCATGTACGCGGTCACGTAGCCGCCGGTGAACTGCGCGAAGCGGTCCAGGACGATCTTCTCGCCGAGGTTGGCGTTGGCCTCGTCGACGAAAGCGGTGACGGTCTTGCCGGGCTCGATCTCGGAGGCGAGCAGCGCCTCGATGTCGGCCGGGGAGGTCGCGGCGACGTGCGCGGCCAGCTGGTTGGCGACGGCCAGGAACTTCTCGCCCTTGGCGACGAAGTCGGTCTCGCACTTCAGCTCGACGATGACACCCGAGGTGTTGTCGTCGGCGATGAGGGAGACGACGGCACCGTTCTCGGCAGAACGGCCCTCGCGCTTGGCGACGCCCTTCTGGCCCTTGATGCGGAGGGCTTCCTGGGCCTTCTCGACGTCACCGTCGGCGTCCACGAGCGCGTTCTTGCAGTCCAGCATGCCGGCGCCGGTGAGCTCGCGGAGCTTCTTGACGTCAGCGGCGGTGTAGTTCGCCATGAGTCTGTGATTCTCTCTCGAAGTCGTAGATCTACGGGTGAACGGCGGAGGCGCCGCGCTCGTGGCGCGGCTCCCCCGCCGTCATCGTCCGTGCTGTGAGTGCCCGACGCGTGAACGCCGGGCGCTCTCAGTGGGTCAGGCCTGCTCGGCGTCGGCGGCCGGGGCCTCGGCAGCCGGGGCCTCGGCGGCCGGGGCGGCCTCAGCGGCGTCGTCGGCCTTCTTGTCACCCTCGAGCAGGTCGCGCTCCCACTCGGCGAGCGGCTCGGCGGCGGCCTTCTCGCCCGGCTTCGAGTCGCCGGTCGCAGCGCCGGAACGGGCGATGAGGCCCTCGGCGACGGCGTCGGCGATCACGCGGGTGAGCAGGGTGACGGAACGGATCGCGTCGTCGTTGCCCGGGATCTTGTAGTCGACCTCGTCGGGGTCGCAGTTGGTGTCGAGGATCGCGACGACCGGGATGTGCAGCTTGCGCGCCTCACCGACGGCGATGTGCTCCTTCTTGGTGTCGACGATCCAGACGGCGCTGGGAACCTTCGACATCTCGCGGATACCACCGAGGGTCTTCTCCAGCTTGGCCTTCTCGCGCGAGAGGACCAGGAGCTCCTTCTTGGTGAGACCCGAGGCGGCGACGTCCTCGAAGTCGATCGCCTCAAGCTCCTTCAGGCGCTGGAGGCGCTTGTAGACGGTGGAGAAGTTGGTGAGCATGCCACCCAGCCAGCGCTGGTTGACGTACGGCATGCCGACGCGCGTCGCCTGCTCGGCGATGGCCTCCTGGGCCTGCTTCTTGGTACCGACGAACATGATGGAGCCGCCGTGCGCGACGGTCTCCTTCACGAACTCGTAGGCGCGGTCGATGTACGACAGCGACTGCAGCAGGTCGATGATGTAGATGCCGTTGCGCTCCGTGAAGATGAAGCGCTTCATCTTCGGGTTCCAACGGCGGGTCTGGTGACCGAAGTGGACGCCGCTCTCCAGCAGCTCCCGCATCGTGACGACGGCCATGGCCATCTCCTTGGTTTCTCGGTTTGGTTCCTGACGCCCCACCGCGCCCTGCCCCCTTGAGGGGACCGAGAGACGCTGTCACCTGGCCGTTTCGGGCTGGTGCCGGGGCGTGCGAAGTCGACCCGGTGACCCGGATCGCCACAAGAAGTGTACGGGACCCGGCGGTATGCCGGGTGACGCCGTTGTCCACAGTGCCCGGACCGTCCACAGGCCGACCCGCCGCCCGGGCGGGTTGCGGGACGCTGCGGTGCATGACGACCCTGCTGCTCAGCCTGCTCCTGGCCCTGTCCCCGCTCCCGCCGGCCGCCCCCGCGGCCCGCCCGCTGCCCGCGCCGCTGTCGGTGCTGCGCTGGTGGGATCCGCCGCCGACCCCGTACGCGGCCGGCCACCGCGGGGTGGACCTGGCGGCGCCGGTGGGTGCGCGGCTGCGGGCGGTCACCGCCGGCCGGGTCCACCACGCGGGACAGGTCGCGGGCCGCGGGGTGCTCTCGCTGGCGTTGCCGGGCGGCCTGCGCACGACCTACGAGCCGGTCCGGCCGCTGGTCGCGGAGGGTGAGCAGGTCACGGCCGGGCAGGTGGTGGCGGTCCTTACGGAAGGGTCCCACTGTCCTGGGCCGTGCCTGCACTGGGGCCTGCTGGCGGGCGAGGTCTACCTCAACCCGCTGACGCTGCTGTCCCGGCCCACGCCACGCCTGCTACCGGGAGCGGCTCAGCCCCGGACGCCCCGCAGGGCGATGGCCAGGGCCGTCTCCGTGATGACCTCGGGATCCTCGGCGGCGCCCAGCTCGATGCGGCGCACGGCCGCGTCCACGACCCCCTGGAGCAGCATCGCGGCCAGCCTCGGCTGCTCCTGCCCCAGGGCGGCCAGCGCCTCGACGATCATCGCGATCAGCCCGCCGTGCGCGGCGCGGATCTTCTCCCGGGCTCCGGCGTCCAGCTCGCTGGCCGAGATCGCCACGACCGCCCGGTGCCGGCGGTCCCCCACCAGGCCCAGCTGGCTGCGCACGTAGGCCTCGACCTTCGCCTCCGGCGTGCCGGCCCGCTCCATCGCCGCCTCGATCTCGGCGGCCCACACGGGGAAGTCCACGGCGCACAGCTCTTCGACCACGGCCGCGCGGGAGCGGAAGTACTCGTACACGGAGGACCGGGCGAGCCCGGTCCGCTCCGCCAGGGCGGGGAAGGTCAGTGCCTCCGTACCGCCTTCGGACAGCAGGGAACGCGCGGCGTCCAAGAGGGCGCCGCGCTGCATCGACCGGTGCTCGGCCACGGAGGCCGCTCGAATCCTGGGCACACGTCCACTCTACGGAGGTACGGCGGGCTCACCGCCCCACATCCGCCAACTTCGCGCGCAGTTGCAGCACGGACTTGGTGTGGATCTGGCTGACCCGGCTCTCGGTGACGCCCAGCACGTTGCCGATCTCGGCCAGGGTGAGTCCCTCGTAGTAGTAGAGGGTCACCACGGTCTTCTCCCGCTCGGGCAGCGTGTTGACGGCCCGTGCCAGCAGGCGCCGCAGTTCGCGGTCCTCGGCCACCTCGACCGGGTCGTCGGCGGCGGTGTCCTCCAGCGTGTCCATGAGCGAGAGGCGGTCGCCTCCCTCCCCGCCGACGTGCAGCAGTTCCTCCAGGGCCACCACGTTCGCCAGGGACAGCTGGCTGAAGACGGCGTGGAGGTCCTCCACACCGATCCCCATCTCCCCGGCGACCTCGGCCTCCGTCGGGGTGCGCCGCAGCTGGGCCTCCAGCGTGGCGTAGGCCCGCTCCACGGCCCGCGCCTTCTGTCGTACCGAGCGGGGGATCCAGTCCAGTGCCCGCAGTTCGTCGATCATCGCGCCGCGGATCCGAGTGATCGCGTACGTCTCGAACTTGATCGAGCGGTCGATGTCGAACTTCTCGATGGCGTCGATCAGCCCGAAGACCCCGGAGGAGACGAAGTCGGCCTGCTCCACGTTGGCCGGCAGGCCCACGCTGACGCGGCCGGCCACGTACTTCACCAGGGGCGAGTAGTGCAGGATCAGCTGCTCCCGCAGTCGTTCGTCACCCGAGTCCTTATACGAGCGCCACAGCCCCTCCAAGGACGAGGGCGCGGTGGACCGCACGCTGCCGCGGGCAGCGGGGGGCACCGCAGCGCGGTCGGACCCTGAGGTGTGCTGGGGCATGCGTCGCCTTTGCCGGAGCCGGATTCCTTGGGAGCGTAGCGTGACGGAAGAGTCGCGGTGCGCGAAGAGTACGGGATGGCGCGGGGGCCGGAGGGCGGCCCGGCTCGCGCGGGCGCCCCGGGACCGGCGCCTCGCGCACGGTCCCGGCGACCGCCACCGGGAGGACCGCGTCTGTCATCGCTTTCACTCTTTCACCGGAAGTGCCCAGGTCAACGAGCGCCTCGCCGTGGGACCGCGGATTGTGTGCCCTCTCCAGCGGTTCGTCCGGCCAACCGCCAGCCGTCGCCCTGCCGTTCGACGAACCCCAGAGAGTGAAGTTCGTACAGTCTGCCGATGACTTCATCGGTGCCGACGCCCGCGGCGAGTGCCAGCTCGGCCGCGGCCGCCGCGCGGCCGGCCGGGAGCGCTTCGAGCACGCGGGCCGTGTCCCGGTCCAGCAGGTCGCGGGCAAGCACCGGGCCGCGCCGATCAGGCGCCAGCTCCCCCATGGAGCCGACGAGTTCGACGACCTCCGCTGCGTCGGTGACCAGCAGGCCCTCTCCCCTCAGCAGCTCGTGCACACCGGCCGAGAGCCCGCTGGTGGCGGGTCCGGGGACACCCATGGTGAACCGCCCGAGCCGCTGGGCCCGCCGGGCGGTCACCAACGAACCGCTGCGGTGTGCGGCCTCCACCACGACGGTGCCGCGGGTGAGGGCGGCGATGACCCGGTTACGCAGGACGAACCGGCTGGGCGTGGGGTGGCTGCCGGGCGGCAACTCCCCCACGACCAGACCCTGGCCGGCGATCCGGCCGAGGAGCCCGCTGTGCCCGCGGGGATAGGCGACGTCCACCCCGCAGGCGAGCACCGCCGCCGTCGCGCCGCTGGAGGCGAGGGCTCCGCGGTGGGCGGCGCCGTCGATGCCGAAGGCCGCGCCGGAGACCACGACCCAGCCCCGCTCGGCGAGCCCGGCGGCCAGCGTCTGCGCCATGTGCGCGCCGTACGGGGTGCAGGCCCTGGCCCCGACCACGGCCACCGAACGCAGCGCCCAGGTGCGCAGGTTCGGCCGGCCCCGCAGCCACAGCCCGACGGGCCTTTCGTCCCCCAGGTCGTCCAACTGCGTCGGCCACTCCGCCGCACCGGGGAACACGAAGCGGGCCCCTGCCCGGGCGGCCAGCTCCAGGTCCCGCCGGGGGTCGGCCAGCGCCGCGCGCCTGCGGTATGCCGCGAGCCGCTGCGGACCCACCCCGGACGGCGGATGCCCCCACTGCGCCTCCGGCCCCGTCAGCAGCCGGAGCAGCCCCGCCGCGCCGTGCTCCCGGATCCAGCGCCCGCCGTGCGCGTCCCCGGGCTCCAGCACACGGGTCAGCGCCGCGCGGGCCAGCGACTCCTCCTCGGTGCCGGTCATGTTCCGGCCCCCGTCAGCGACATGGCCCCGCGGGAGATGCCGGTGCGCAGTTCCAGCGCCACGGCCACGTCCGGCGCCTCGGGCCGGTCCCGCCCCCGCAGGTCGGCGACGGTCCAGGCGACCCGCAGGACCCGGTCCAGCCCGCGTGCGGTCAGCAGCCCCCGCTCCAGCTCCCGCTCGGCCTGCGCCGGCGCCCCCGGGGCAGCCCGCCAACGGGTCCTCAACTCGGTTCCGGGCACTTCCGAGTTGAGCCGCCACGGGGTGCCGGCGAGGCGGGCCCCGGCGCGCTCCCGGGCTTCCCGCACCCGGTCGGCGACCGACTCGCTGGACTCCCCCCGGCCGCCCCGCCCCAGCAGGTCGCCGCGGGTCACCGGCTCGACCTCCACCCGCAGGTCGACGCGGTCCAGCAACGGCCCGGACAGCCGGGCCTGGTAGCGCCGGACCGCCGAGGGCGGGCACTCGCAACCCGCTCCCTGCCGGGTGTGCCTCCCGCACGGGCAGGGATTCGCCGCGAGCACCATCAGGAACCTGGCGGGCAGCCGTACCACGCCGGCGGCGCGCGCGACGACCACGTGCCCCGACTCCAGGGGCTGGCGCAGCGCATCCAGGGCCTTGCCGGGGAACTCCGCGGCCTCGTCCAGGAAGAGCACGCCCCGGTGGGCCAGGGAGACCGCGCCGGGCCTGGGCGTCCCGGTCCCACCGCCCACCAGGGACTGCATGGTCGCCGAGTGGTGCGGGGCGCAGTACGGCGGTCGGGAGACCAGCGGCTCGCCGGGCGGCAGGATTCCCGCGACCGAGTGGACGGCCGTGACCTCCAGGGAGTCCTGGCGGGTGAGCGGCGGCAGGATCCAGGGCAGTCGCTCGGCCAGCATCGTCTTGCCCGCGCCGGGGGGACCGGTGAGGAACAGGTGGTGCCCTCCGGCGGCCGCCACCTCAAGGGCTCGGCGCGCCGTGTGCTGCCCCGTCACATCGGCGAGGTCGGGGACGTCGGTGCAGTCGCCGCCGCGGCGGCCCCGGGCGAGACCGGTGCCCAGGCCCGCACCGGGAACGAGCAGTCCGGCCGACATCGGGTCCGGGCGGCCGGACGGGTCCCCGGGATCTTCCTCGGGCAGCTCGCCGCCGGTCAGGACGGCGATCAGCTGCCGCAGGCTGCGCACGCCGAGCACCGAGACGTCCGGCACGAGCGCGGCCTCGGCCGCGCACTGCAGCGGCACGACCACCTGCCGGTGGCCGGCCTCGGTCGCGGCGAGGACCGCCGGCAGGATCCCCCGGACCGGGCGCACCCGCCCGTCGAGTCCCAGCTCGCCGATCAGCACGAGGTCGGCGATGGCGGCAGGGTCGACCACCCCGGCGGCCCCGAGCACCGCGATCGCGACAGCCAGGTCGAACCCCGCACCGGCCTTCGGGACGGAGGCCGGGCTCAGCCCGACCGTGAGCTTCTTCTGCGGCCAGTCCGCTCCGGAGTTGACCACGGCCGCACGCACCCGGTCCCGGCTCTCGACGAGGGTCTTGTCCGGGAGCCCCACCAGCGTGAAGGCCGCTACTCCCGGCTCCAGGTCGGCCTGGACCTCGACCACCACGCCGTCGACGCCCACCAGGGCCACGGAGCAGGCCCGCGCGAACCCCATCAGGCCACCCCCCTGACGTGTTCCACCAGGGGCGCGCCTCGGCGCGGCAGCAGCACGCCCACGAGGTCGATGCGGACGCCGCCCGGCGGTGGTCCGCCGTGGTCGGCGAGCCACCTCCCCGCGAGCCGCCGCAACCGGTCCGCCTTCGCGGTCCGGACGGCGGCCATCGGATGCTCGAAACCGCCCGTGCGCCGGGTCTTGACCTCGCAGACGACGAGGGCGTCCCCGTCGCGCGCGACGATGTCGATCTCCCCGGCGCGGCAGCGCCAGTTCCGTGCGATCACGGTCATCCCGGCCTCGGTCAGCCGTCGTGCCGCGAGCTCCTCGCCGTACCGCCCCAGCGCCTGCCGTGCCGCGCTCTTCGCGTCCATCGGGCACCACCTCCGGCACCGACGGTCCCGCGTCCCCGCCCACCTTGTGGATCTTGGTGGACAACCCGGCGGCTGTGGACGCACCCGCCACCCTCCCGGGTGAACCGGATCAGCTCCCGGGCAGTTCGAGGTCGCTCTTGTTGAGCTCCTCGATGTTCACGTCCTTGAAGGTCAGCACCCGTACCTGCTTCACGAAGCGGGCCGGCCGGTACATGTCCCAGACCCAGGCATCGGCCATCGAGACCTCGAAGAACACCTCGCCCTGGACCGAGTGCACCTGCATCTCGTAGTCGTTGGTGAGGTAGAAACGGCGTTCGGTCTCGATCACATACTTGAACAGCCCGACGACGTCGCGGTACTCCCGATAGAGCTTCAGCTCCATCTCGGTCTCGTACTTTTCGAGGTCCTCGGCACTCATGGCATGTTCCCCTTCAGCCGTGCGTCCCCCTATTGTGCGCCAGCGCCGTGCGCCCCTAAACGATTTCCGGGGCCAGGGTCACCGGCTCACCCGGAGGACCGTCGTCGAGCAGCGTGCGGAGCAGCTCGGCGAGTCTGGTCGGGTACACCGTCTCACGTGCCGCGAGAAGTTCCTCGGAGGTCCACCACCTGGCTCCGGTGACGCTGCGCCGCTCCAGCTCGGTGAGACCGCCCATCCGGATCGCGGTCCGGGTCGTCCGGGCCAGGAAGTACCACTCGTCCTGCTCCCAGCGCCGGCCGTCGAAGGGGAAGGAGCAGAAGCGGTGCCACAGCACCGGGCCCAGCTCCACCTCGGTGATCCCGGTCTCCTCCGCCAGTTCGCGCAGCGCGGCCTGCGCCCGGGTCTCGGTCCCCTCCAGTCCGCCGCCCGGGGTGAACCACCAGTCGTCGGAGGGGTCGGCCGGTTCGAAGCCGTGCAGCAGCAGGATCCGGTCCGCCGGATCCAGCAGGATCACCCGGGACACCTGGCGAGGGCGACGGCCGACGGCCGGTTCAGGCGGCACCGGCCCGCTCCCGCCGCCCACGCCCCAGGAACCGTACGAGGGGCCCGTACGCCGCCCCGAGCACCACCAGGGCCGCCCCGGTGACCACGGCCGCCGCCTGGAGCCGCAGCGGCCCGTGGCCCGAGATCCCGCCGGGCAGGGCCGCGTACGTCTTCGGCCGCTCCAGCATCGCCACGGACGGCCAGACCAGGGCGTCGACGCGGGCCGTGACGGCCGACCGGGGCACCGTTCCCTGCCCGGCCTCCTGGAGGTGGGCCCGCGAGTCCAGCGAGGCCGCGCGCCGGTCGCCCAGGAGGAAGAGGTTCCCCTCGGGAACCGTCACCTCGAAGGGGGTCCCGGCGGGGGGCACCTGGCCGGGCGGCATGGCCAGGCCCGTGTCCGGCCGGCTGGTGTCGGCGTAGGACTCGTCCAGCGCGGTGCCGTTCACGGTCAGCTCGCCGCCCGGGCCGCAGCACTTCACGGTGTCGCCGCCCACGCCGACGACCCGCTTGACCATGGGCAGATCACTCCACGTCGAATCGTTGAAGACGACCACGTCCCCGCGGCGCACCTCGGCGCCGCCGACGCGCTGCGCCAGCACCCGGTCGCCCGGGCTCACCGTCGGCATCATCGAGTCGGTCGGAACCGTGTAGGGCCGGTAGACGAACGCCCCCCACACGAAGCCGCCGAGGAAGAGCACGAAGCCGACGGCCACGACGATCCCGGACAGCACGTTCCCGGGACCGCCGCGGCCGTCCTTGCCACCGCGTATCGCTTCTGTTCCGCCCATTGCAGCGCCCCCACATCGGGATCGTCGACCTGGGCGCACCCTACCCGTCGGTACGGCCGCCGGTCAGCTTCCTGCGGCGCCACATCACGACCGGAACCGCTCCGGCGAGCCCCAGCGCGGCCGGGCCGAGCCCGACCGGCGCCAGTCCGGCGGCCCCGAGGCCGAGCGCGGTGGCCGCGGCCTGGTTGCCGATGCCCGGCTGGTCGAAGGTGTCCGGGACCGGCAGGGTGGACCAGCGGGTGACCGGCCACGCGATCACGACGGCCCGGCCGACGACCTTGTCGACCGGCACGAAGCCCCCGGTGGAGTCCTGCATGTGGTAACGGGAGTCCTGGGAGTTCTGCCGGTGGTCGCCCATCACCCAGATCTTGCCCTCGGGCACCTTGAGCGGCCCGAAGGGGGCGTCGTCGCACGGGGTGTTTCCGGGGTAGATGTACGGCTCGTCGAGCGCCTTGCCGTTGACGACGACCGGTCCGCCCTTCTTGCACTCGACCGTGTCGCCGCCGATGGCGATGGTGCGCTTGATCAGGTTCTTCTCGGAGGCGTCCGGCATCAGGCCGATCTTGCTGAGGATCTGCTGCGCGAGGTTCGGCTCCGGAGTGGGCTCGCCCGAGAGCCAGTCCGCCGGGTCGTGGAAGACCACGACCTCGCCGCGCTCCGGCTCGGAGCCGAACCACGGGGTGAGCTTGTCGACCAGCACGCGGTCCCCGCGCTGCAGGGTGTCCTGCATCGAGTCGGAGGGGATCGAGAACGCCTGGACCAGGAAGGTCTTGATCAGCAGGGCCAGCAGCAGGGCGATGCCGATGAGGAGCGGCAGCTCCTTCCAGAAGGAGCGCTGCGGGTTCTCCAGAGCACCGTCCGCGTCGGCCTCGCGCGCGACGGCGTCGTCCGGCCGCTCCTCGCCCTCGTCGCGTCCGGACCGCGCGCCTACCGCCACGTCCCCCACATCCACTCCTCACTCACGTTCGCCGCCCGCGCCGAACCGGACACGGGCCCTCCCCTCCCTTAACGAGCGGGAGTTCCCTAGGGCTCGGGAGACCGAGGACACACTATGCGAACGGCGTGCCGGCACGGCGCCGTCTGCGACCGCGTCTCTCACGGCGTGCCTGATCGGGCACCATGCGGAAGGTCGCGGGCTGCTCCAGACGGGTCCAGTGTCCGAAGGGCCAGGCGATCACCACGGCCTCTCCCACCACCCCCTTCTCGTCGATGGTGCCCTCGAAGGCCTCGTCCAGGTGGAAGCGGGAATCGGCCGAATTCGCTCGGTGGTCGCCCATCACGAAAAGCCGTCCGGCCGGCACCCGTACCTCGAAGGGGATGTCGGAGGGGGAGTTGCCGGGGTTCACGTACGGCTCATCGAGCGGCGAGCCGTTGACGGTGACCCGGCCCCGCGCGTCGCAGCACTTGACGGTGTCGCCGCCGACGCCGATGACGCGCTTGATGAGATCTTGCTCGTCGGGCAGCAGGCCGATGAAGGTCAGGGTCTGCTTGATCTGCTTGACCACGATCGGGTCCTGGGCGGGCCGGGCGGCCTCGCCCTTGAGCCAGCCTCCGGGATCCTCGAACACGACGACGTCGCCGCGCTCGATCTTGGAGCCGAACCACGGGGTCAGCTTGTCCACGAGGACCCGGTCGCCGATCCGGATCGTCTGCTCCATCGAGCCCGACGGAATGAAGAAGGCCTGCACCAGGAAGGTCTTGAGGAGCAGCGCTATACACAGCGCCACCACCACGAGCAGCGGCAGTTCGCCCGCCCGGCGGGTGCGCCGGCGCCGCTTGACCCTGCGGGCCAGCCGGCGCCGTTCGGCCCGGCCGCCCTCCACCACGACCGGCTCCGGCTCCGGCTCGGGCTCGGGCCTGCGCTCGGGTCGGCCCTTGGGCCGTCCCCGGCTACCCATGGCCGCCGCCGACGGAACCCCACCGCGAAACCGGCCAGCCGATCCAGTCGACCCGCCCGATCACCTTCTCCACCGGCACCATCCCCCCGCCCGGTTCCCCCAGATGGTCCCGCGAGTCCCGGGACTGGGAACGATGATCGCCCATCACCCACAGGGTTCCCAGCGGCACGACGATCCGGAAGGGCACCTTCGAGGGAGCGTCCCCCGGGTACAGGTTCGGCTCGTCCAGCGGGACGCCGTTGACCGACACCCGGCCGGCCGCGTCGCAGCAGACCACGTCGTCACCGCCCACACCCACCACCCGCTTCACGAAGTCGGTGTCGGAGGGCTCCGCCAGCCCGAGCGCGGAGGCGGCCCCCCGGACCAGCTCACCGACCGGGCCGCCGCCTGCGGGCGCCCGTACAAAGGAGCCCGTGCCGTCGAACACCACCACGTCCCCGCGACGAGGCTGATCGCCGAAACGGTACGCCAGCTTGTTGACCAGCACCCGGTCGCCGACCTGGAGGGTGCGCTCCATGGAACGGCTCGGGATCAGGAAGGGCTGGACGACGAAGTTGCTGAGCAGCAGCAGGAAGACCGTGCAGATCGCACCGAGCGCCGCCGGCCGGCGCCAGCTCGGCCGGCGCCCGGCGGACCGGTCCGGGTCGGGCCCCGCCGAGGGCGCCCCGCCGGCCGTCCGGGAGAACGCAGAACGCGGCCACCCCTCCCCCTCGGAGGGGGAAGAGTGACCGCGCTGCGTGTGAGGTGCTTCGGTGTCCATCGGGGCGAGCCTATCCGGCCGCCGCCGGACACCGGAGGCGACCTTACTTGTCGCGCTTCTCCTTGATCTTCGCGGCCTTGCCGCGGAGCTCACGGAGGTAGTACAGCTTCGCACGGCGGACGTCACCGCGGGTGACGAGCTCGATCTTCTCGAAGATCGGGGAGTGGACCGGGAAGGTACGCTCCACGCCGACGCTGAAGGAGACCTTGCGAACGGTGAAGGTCTCGGAGACACCGGCGCCCTGGCGGCGGATGACGACACCCTTGAACTGCTGGATACGGGAGCGGTTGCCCTCGATCACGCGGACGTGCACGTTGATCGTGTCACCCGGGCGGAAGGCCGGGACGTCCGAGCGGAGCGCGGCGGCGTTGACGCCATCGAGCAGGTGAGACATGTTCTTCGTCTGCTTTCTTCGCACGACGCCACAGGTCGCCGGTGCGGGTTTCCGTAGAGAATTCGGGAGCCGTGCGTCTCGGCGGCCGACGGTCCCCCTGTGGCAGGGGCGTCCGGCGAGCACACAGCAGCCGCCTATTCTTCCACGGCCTGCGGCCTGCGCCAAAATCGGCCGTCCGGCGACGGCTGCCAGCCCAGGATGGAGAGGATCTCGCGGTCCTTCTTGTCGAAGGCCGAGGAATCGCACCGCTCGATCAGGTCGGGGCGGTTGCTCGCGGTCCGGCGGAAGGCCTCGTCCCGGCGCCACCGGGCGATCTTGCCGTGGTGGCCGCTGAGCAGCACGTCGGGGATGTCCCGGCCGCGCCAGACCGGCGGCTTGGTGTAAACGGGGCCCTCCAGCAGGTTCGCCATCTCGCCGGGCGCGAAGGAGTCGTCCCGGTGCGACTCGGCGTTGCCGAGCACGCCGGGCAGCAGCCGCGCCACGGCCTCGGTGACGACCAGGACGGCCGCCTCGCCGCCGGCCAGGACGTAGTCGCCGATGGAGACCTCGTAGACCGGCATGCGCGTGGCGTACTCGTCCATGACGCGGCGGTCGATGCCCTCGTAGCGGGCGGGCGTGAAGATCAGCCACGGCCGCCCGGAGAGCTCGACGGCCAGTTCCTGGGTGAACGGGCGGCCGCTGGGCGTGGGGACCACCATGACGGGGCCGTGCGCGCCCGCCTCGTAGCCGTCGGCCAGCGCCTCGTCCAGCGCCTCGCCCCACGGCCCGGTCTTCATGACCATGCCGGGCCCGCCGCCGTAGGGGGTGTCGTCGACCGTGTTGTGCCGGTCGTGGGTCCAGTCCCGCAGGTCGTGGACGTGCACGTCGAGCTGTCCGCGGGCGCGCGCCTTCCCGACGAGGGAGACGTTCAGCGGTTCCAGGTACTCGGGGAAGATCGTGACGACGTCGAGCCGCATCAGGCGTCGCCCTCGGAGCGCGCGGCCTCGGCGTCATGGGCGGAGGCGATCTCGGCGCGGTCGTCGATCAGCCCGGGCGGCGGGGTGATGACGCAGCGCTGCTCCTCCAGTTCGATCTCGGCGACGATCTCCTCGACGAAGGGGATCATCACCTCGGTGCCGTCGGGGCGCTCGACGATGAAGAGGTCCTGCGAGGGCAGGTGGGAGATCTCGGTGATCCGGCCGATCCCGGTGCCGTCTTCGAGCACCACGTCCAGGTCCATGAGCTGGTGGTCGTAGTACTCGTCCTCCTCCTCGGGCAGCTCCGCCGGGTCCACGTCGGCGATGAGGAGGGTGTTGCGCAGGGCCTCCGCGGCGGTGCGGTCCTTGACGCCGGCGAACCGCAGCATGAGCCGGCCGCTGTGCACCCGGCCCGTCTCGATGGTCAGCGGGCCCGCCGAAGCCGGTTCGGTGCGCAGCACGGCGCCGGGGCTGAGCCGCAGTTCCGGCTCGTCCGTGCGCACCTCGACGGTGACCTCACCCTTGATGCCGTGGGCGCGGCCGATCCGCGCGACTACCAGCTCCACTGTCTGTTGCCTCTCCTGTTCAGACGACGACGGGCCGGGGCGGGCACACGTGCCCTCCCCGGCCCGTGCCGGTGATTCAACTGCTCAGCGGACCTGGTCTACGTCGACGAGGTCGACGCGGATCCCCCGGCCGCCGATGGCGCCCACGACGGTGCGCAGGGCACGTGCGGTGCGGCCGTTGCGGCCGATCACCTTGCCGAGGTCGTCGGGATGGACCCGGACCTCGAGCACCTGCCCGCGGCGCAGGTTGCGCGAGGCGACCTGCACTTCATCGGGGTTGTCCACAATGCCCTTTACGAGGTGCTCAAGAGCCTCCTCGAGCATGCTCAGGCCTCGGTCGACTCGGCGGCGGCGTCAGCCTCGTCCGCCTTCTTGTCGGCCTTCTTCTTCTGCGTGATGGCCTCGCCCTTGCCCTCGCCGATGCCCTCGAGGGCCTTGGCGAACTCGTCGAAGGAACGACGCTTGTCTTCCTTCGTGGCCGGCTGCAGCAGCGGCGCGGGGGCCGGGAGGCCCTTGTGCGCCTGCCAGTCACCGGTGAGCTTCAGGATGGCCAGGACGGCCTCGGTCGGCTGGGCGCCGACGGAGAGCCAGTACTGGGCGCGCTCACCGTTGACCTCGATGCGCGACGGGTTGTAGGTCGGCTGGTAGATGCCGATCTCCTCGATCGCGCGGCCGTCCCGGCGGGTGCGGGCGTCGGCGACGACGATGCGGTAGTGGGGAGAGCGGATCTTACCGAGGCGCTTGAGCTTGATCTTGACTGCCACTGGAGTGGTGTCTCCTGAACTTGACGTGGTGGGGCACATGAGATGCCACGTGGGGTTGCGGTACTCGGGTGCCCGATGGACGCGTCAGCCGGAGGAGAGAGGGGTCCTATGCGACTGTCGAGTACAGCTAGCCATTGTGCCATACGCCTGCGGCGCGCTCGGCCGACGGGGAGGATCACTCCGGCCGGACGAGCCCGCACGTCACGGCCGGGCTGCGCGCGCCGGCCGCCCACAGCGTCAGGAGGCCGCCGCGACGGCGACTTCGGGGATGCGGAAGGGCTTCATGCAGCCGCCGCACACGATCGGTGCCTGGGCGAGCACGGAAGGGACCACCCGCACGTTGCGCCCGCAGTCGCAGACCGCCTTGACGCGCACGCCGCCGCCGGAGGAACCGTGCCGGGCGGCGGGCCCGCGGAAGCTGCGCTTGGTGTCGGCGGCGGTGGCGGCCGTGTGCGCCTTCAGCGCGCGCTGCAGCCGCTCCATGGTCGGGCGGTAGCGCCGCTTCGCCTCGGGATTGAGGGTGACCAGGGAGAAGCCGCTGCTGGGATGCGGCTCGTCGGAGTGGTCCAGCCCCATCTCCTCGGCGATCGCGAGGAACCGGCGGTTGTGGTAGCGGCCTGCGCGCGAGGTGTCGCGGACACCGCGGGCGGCCGCGATGCCGTGGACTGCCTCGTGCAGCAGTCGCTCGAAGGAGAGTTCGGCGCCGCAGGCGGACGACGACTCTCCGATCAGGGACTCGGGCGCGGCAAGGTCGGGCAGCTCGGGGTGGTACCGCTGAATGTCGGCCCACGCCTGCGCCAGCTCTGCGGCGAGAACAGGTGGTGTCGTGCTCACGTCGTGACAACGAGCCGGGGTGCCCGGGTGTTCCGATTCCGGGCCATTCCAAATTTTTTGCACGTACCAGTCAGTTCAGCCTCATGCGTCCCGACGAGGACGGGTGCGCCGAACCCAGGAGGAGTCGGTACGTAACGACGACCAGAAAGGCACCGGCCCCGGCGCGCGGCACCAGCC
>NZ_JBHYMC010000089.1:0-18682 GCF_042742535.1 Streptomyces sp. NPDC058880 | reverse complement strand
TGATTTTTGGCACGCTGTTGAGTTCTCAAGGAACGGACGCTTCCTTTGTACTCACCCCAGCGACACTCGCTGCGGCTTTCCTCCGGGCTTTCGTTTTGCTGTCTTGCGTTTCCAACTCTACCAGATCATTTCCGCGCCGTTTCCGGTGTCGGATTTGAATTCGGTGACCGTTGGGGGTCTTTGCCTTTCGGCGTTCCACCACGTTAGCGCTTTTCCCGTGTGACACATAATCGAGTCACTGGCAGAGAATTCGGGCATGCCGAAGAGGACCCCGCCAGGGGTAAGTCGTAGGTAGTGGGTTGGCCGCCCGGGGGTCTGCCGATGGCAGTGCCCCGTAAAAGCGGCTCGTGCCACGTTAGGCGTCCGGAAGGGGCGAGTCAAGTTGAGCGGCGGCGCGGCGCGTGGGCGCGGTACGGGCTCACCGTCGGGTCGTGGGTGATCCAGAAGCGGTACGGGTGCTCCGCGCCGGCGCCGCCGACTCCCGTGCGCGGACCACTGCTCACCAGGTCGGGCGAGGTGGGGGTGCCCGCGAGGAGGGACAGGGGCGAGGTGGGCCCCCCGCACAGGTCGGTCCCGTCCAGCGAACGGTCTACGTCCAGAGCGGTCGCCAGACGGGCAGGCCCTTTGGCGAGCTCTCGCGGATTTCTGGCTGAAAGTCGGCGTTTGGAGGCCAGCTCGGCCCCTGTGGTGATCTCCCCGGCGCGCAGCAGGACCCCACTCGCGTGGCCCGGCGGGCCACAGACCAGGTTGAGGCTGAACCACATGCCGTAGACGAAGTACACGTACGCGTGTCCGGGCGGGCCGAACATCGATGCGTTCCGCGCCGTGCGCCCGCGGTAGGCGTGCGAGCCCGGATCGGACTCTCCCTCGTACGCCTCCACCTCCGTGATGCGCAGCTCCAGCGGGCCGTCCGGGGTGCGGCGGACGAGGATCCGGCCGAGGAGGTCGGGGGCCACGGTGAGGACCGGCCGGTCGAAGAAGGGCCGGCTAAGGGGCGTACGGTCGGGACGCGCGCTCATCCGGTCGAGCGTAGTGGACCGCGCCCGACTGCAACCGGGGCGCGAGGTTCCGCGTTTGTACCGGGTAGTCGCGGTGTAGTCGCCAGATCGTTCAAGGGGAGTTTGAGCATGGGCTTCAAGAAGCTGTTCGCCAGCCTGGGTGCTGGTGGTGCTTCGGTGGACACGATCATCACCGAGCCGAACGTGGTTCCGGGCGGGATCGTCCAGGGTGAGGTGCGGCTCCAGGGCGGATCCGTGGAGCAGCAGATCGAGGGGCTGTCCGTCGGGCTGCAGGCGCGGGTCGAGGTCGAGAGCGGGGACCAGGAGTACAAGCAGAACATCGTCTTCACCAAGCAGCGCCTCGGCGGTGCCTTCCAGGTGCAGGCCGGCGCGCTGCACGTGGTGCCCTTCGCGCTGGAGATCCCCTGGGAGACGCCGATCACCCACTTCGCGGGCCAGCACCTGCACGGCATGAACATCGGGGTCAGCACCGAGCTGGAGATCGCGCGCGCGGTGGACGCGAGCGACCTGGACGCGATCAACGTGCACCCGGTGCCGGCCCAGCAGGCGATCCTGGACGCCTTCCGCCAGCTCGGCTTCACCTTCCGCAGCGCGGACATGGAGCGGGGGCACATCCGTGGAACGCGGCAGACGCTGCCCTTCTACCAGGAGATCGAGTTCCTGCCGCCGTCGCAGTACCGCGGTCTGAACCAGGTGGAGCTCACCTTCGTCTCGGACGGCCGGGAGATGGACGTCGTCCTGGAGATGGACAAGAAGCCGGGGCTGTTCAGCGAGGGCAGTGACACCTACCGGTGCTTCCAGGTGGGTCTGCAGTCGTACGAGGGCACGGACTGGGCCGCGTACCTGAACCAGTGGATCGCCTCCGTGGGCTCGCAGCGCAACTGGTTCTGATCCGTGCGTGGCGGGGAGGGGCTCCGGACTTCGGGGGCGTCCGGAGCCCCTCCCCGTCGGCCTAGGCTCCCCCTGACCGCGGTTACCCATTCCAACCAGGAGGTTTCGACGTGACCGACCGTGACAGGCCGCCGCTCCCCCACGATTTCCACCCCGAGGTGCACGGGTTCACCGTGACGAGCGATGACGTCTCCCACGGCGCGGACCTGCATGCCGCCCAGGTTCTGACGGGGAAGAACGTCTCGCCGCAGCTGCGCTGGGAGGGCTTCCCCGAGGGGACGAAGAGCTTCGCCGTGACCTGCTTCGACCCGGACGCGCCGACGGGCAGCGGGTTCTGGCACTGGGTCCTCTTCGACCTGCCCGCCTCCGTGACGGAGCTTCCGGCCGGTGCGGGAACCGGGGACTTCCCCGGTCTGCCGGAAGGCGCCGTGCACGCCCGGAACGACTACGGGACGCGGGACTTCGGCGGTGCGGCCCCGCCGCGCGGCGAGCGGCACCGCTACGTGTTCACCGTGTACGCGGTGGACCGGGAGCAGCTGGGCCCGGACGCGGACTCCTCGCCCGCGGTCGTCGGGTTCCACCTGCGGTTCCACGCTCTGGGGCGGGCACAGCTCGTCGCCGAGTACGAGGCGCCCGCCGCGCGCTGATCGTTCGCCCGGCGTTTGCCCGGTCCTGGTCTAAAGAAGCCCGGGACCGGGCATTTTTATTGCGTTGTCCCGCGTGGCGCACGCGGCCAGAGTGGTTGCGGGCCTTGCCGCCGTGGTGGTCGCGGGCCTGCACACGGGAGGTGGGCGAGATGCGGGACACGCTGGTGCTGAATGCGAGCTTCGAGCCGCTGTCGACGGTGACGTTGAACCGAGCTGTCGTCCTGGTGCTCCAGGACAAGGCCGTCGTCGAACAGTCGCACCCCGAACTGCGGGTCCGCGCCGCCACCATGGATCTCCCGATGCCCCGGGTGATCAGGCTCTGCAGGTATGTCAGGGTGCCCTTCCGAAGACATGCTCCCTGGTCGCGGCGGGGGGTGTTGGTCCGAGACCAGCACCGGTGCGCGTACTGCGGCAAGCGTGCGACCACGGTGGACCACGTACTGCCGCGGGCGCAGGGTGGTGGGGACACCTGGCTGAACACGGTGGCCTCCTGTGCCGAGGACAACCACCGCAAAGCGGCCAGGACTCCGGAGGAGGCGGGGATGCCGCTCCTCCGGAAGCCCTTCGTGCCGTCTCCGGCGGACGCCATGCTCCTCGCGCTCGGGGTCGCCGGGCAGGAGGCGCTTCCGGAGTGGCTGGAGCGTTCCGCCTAGACCCCGTCCGCTGAGTGGCGTATTTCTTCTCCGCTGCTCAGCGGACCAGCAGCTGGACGATCGCGAGGAGGCCGACCGTCACGATGACCCCGCGCAGCACGTTCGGCGGGAGGCGGCGGCCGACCTTGGCGCCGATCTGGCCGCCGATCGTCGAGCCGATGGCGATGAGGAGCACGGCGGTCCAGTCGAACTCGGCGACGAAGAGGAAGAAGACGGCCGCGATGCCGTTGACGAGGGCGGCGACGACGTTCTTGACGGCGTTGATGCGTTGCAGGTCGTCATGGAGCAGCAAGCCCATCAGCCCCAGGTACAGCACGCCCTGGGCCGCGCCGAAATAGCCGCCGTAGGCGCTGGAGAAGAGCATGCCGCCGAGCAGGAGCGGGCCGCCGTCGGGGTGGGCCGTATCGCCTCCGGCTTCCTGGCGCCGGCGCAGGGCGGCGGCGAGCCGGGGCTGGAGGATGACGAGGACGAGTGCGAGTCCGATGAGGACGGGCACGATCGTGTCGAACGAGTCGGACGGCAGGGCCAGGAGCAGGGCCGCGCCCGCGAGCCCTCCGACGGCCGAGACCGAGCCGAGCCGCAGGACGCGGGCGCGCTGCCCCCGGAGCTCCTTGCGGTAGCCGACGGCCCCACTGATGGAACCGGGCACCAGACCCAGGGTGTTGGACACGTTGGCGGTGACCGGCGGCAGGCCGGTGGCCAGCAGCACCGGGAAGGTGATGAGGGTGCCGGAGCCGACGATGGTGTTGATCGTTCCCGCGCCGATGCCGGCGGCGAGGACCGCGAGTGATTCCCAGATGGACATGGACGGTGCCATCCCCTTTGCATGAGTGAGTCGCCTCCCCGCCATGAAGGTCGAGGGGCCTCACTGATCATGCCTCAGGGGGCGTGCGCGGCCGGTCGCCGGGGTCAGTCGATCGGGGGCTGCTCGCGGCGCTCGGCGCCGTCCTTGTCCCGGGCTGCCGGGATGCCGCCGTCCTTGCCGGGGCTCTTCGGGTTGAAGCCCGAACCGCCGCCCAGAGGGCCGAAGTTGCCCATGGCGCCGGAGAGGCCCTTGAGCGCGTCGCCGATCTCGCTGGGCACGATCCAGAGCTTGTTGGCGTCACCTTCGGCGATCTTCGGGAGCATCTGCAGGTACTGGTAGGCGAGAAGCTTCTGGTCGGCGTCGCCGGCGTGGATGGACTCGAAGACCGTACGGATGGCCTGTGCTTCGCCCTCGGCCTTGAGCGCGGCGGCCTTCGCCTCACCCTCGGCACGCAGGATGGAGGACTGCTTCTCACCCTCGGCGCGCAGGATCTCGGACTGCCGGACACCCTCGGCCTGGAGGATCGCGGCGCGCTTGTCGCGGTCGGCGCGCATCTGCTTCTCCATCGAGTCCTGGATGGAGGTCGGCGGCTCGATGGCCTTGAGCTCGACGCGGTTCACGCGGATGCCCCACTTGCCGGTGGCTTCGTCGAGGACTCCGCGCAGGGCGGCGTTGATCTCCTCGCGGGAGGTGAGGGTCCGCTCCAGGTCCATGCCGCCGATGATGTTGCGCAGGGTGGTGACGGTGAGCTGCTCGATGGCCTGGATGTAGCTGGCCACTTCGTACGTCGCCGCCCGGGCGTCGGTCACCTGGTAGTAGATGACGGTGTCGATGTTGACGACGAGGTTGTCCTGGGTGATGACGGGTTGCGGCGGGAACGGGACGACCTGTTCACGCAGGTCGATCCGGTTGCGGATCGAGTCGATGAACGGGACGACGATGTTGAGGCCCGCGTTGAGGGTGCGGGTGTAGCGGCCGAACCGCTCGACGATGGCGGCGCTGGCCTGCGGGATCACCTGGATCGTCTTGACCAGTGCGATGAAGACCAGAACCACCAGAATGATCAGGACGATGATGATCGGTTGCATGCGGTTCCCCGTGCCCTTCCGGCTGTCTGTGCTGCCCCGTTGATCGGAGTCTCGCAGACCTGGGGGCCGCGAGCAGGCTGCTTCTCACATCACGACGGCGGTCGCGCCGTCGATCTCCACCACGTCGACGGTCCGGCCCGGTTCGAAGCTGGTGTCCGCGTCGAGGGCGCGGGCGGACCAGATCTCGCCGGCGAGTTTGATGCGGCCGCCGCTGCCGTCGACCCGTTCGAGGACGACGGCGGTTCTGCCCCTCAACGCGTCGATGCCGCTGCGGTGTTGGGGGCGCTGGTCGCGGTGCCGCTGGGCGATGGGCCGGACGACGGCGAGGAGCGCGACCGACACGACCGCGAACACCAGGACCTGGGCGACCGCCCCTCCGCCGAGAGCCGCCGTGACGGCTGCCGCCACCGCTCCGACGGCGAACATGCCGAATTCCGGCATGGCGGTCAGGACTAGGGGGATGCCCAGTCCGACCGCGCCGATGAGCCACCACACCCACGCGTCGATGTCCACGTGGTCATGGTAGGTCGGCCGGACGGGCTCGGGACAGGGTGCGGGCGGCGGTACCCGGAGGATGACCGCCCGCGGTCCGCGTACCAGGGGCGGTCAGCCGAGGGGCAGGCCCTGCGCGGTCCAGCGGTCGGCGCCGTTGCGCTCGACGACCAGGGGGAGGCCGAAGCAGAGCGAGAGGTTGCGCGAGGTCAGTTCGAGGTCGATGGGACCGGCAGTGACGACCTTGCCCTGGCGGATCATCAGGACGTGGGTGAAGCCGGGGGCGATCTCCTCGACGTGGTGCGTCACCATGATCATGGAGGGGGCGAGCGGGTCGCGTGCGAGGCGGCCGAGGCGGCGTACGAGGTCCTCGCGGCCGCCGAGGTCGAGGCCCGCGGCGGGCTCGTCGAGGAGCAGGAGCTCGGGGTCGGTCATCAGCGCGCGGGCGATCAGGGTGCGCTTACGCTCGCCCTCGGAGAGGGTGCCGAACTTCCGGTCGAGGTACTCGGTCATGCCGAGCCGGTCCAGGAAGGCGCGGGCGCGCTGCTCGTCGACCGCCTCGTACTCCTCCTGCCAGGTCGCCGTCATGCCGTAGGCGGCGGTGAGGACGGTCTGCAGGACGGTCTGGCGCTTCGGGAGCTTGTCGGCCATCGCGATGCCGGCCATGCCGATGCGGGGGCGCAGCTCGAAGACGTCGACCTTGCCGAGGGTGCTGCCGAGGATGGTGGCGGAGCCCTTGGTGGGGAAGAGGTAGCTGGAGGCGAGGTTCAGCAGTGTGGTCTTGCCGGCGCCGTTGGGGCCGAGGATCACCCAGCGCTCGCCCTCCTTCACCGACCAGGAGACCTGGTCCACCAGAGCCCGGCCCTCGCGGACCACGGATACGTCCACCAGCTCCAGAACATCGCTCATGAGCGTGTTGTCACCCCTTGCAGTCACGGTTCACTGTGCGCCGGTAGACGCAGCCCCAGGGGAAAACCTACGCCACTCGGGGAGGGGTCCGGGGCCGGGGCCCGGTGCGGGTGGCGATCCGTAAAGTGGGGGGATGCTTTTCGAACCACGTTCAGGGCGGCTGGCCGCCTGGGGGAACGCGCTGCTGGCCGGTCTGGTCTCGCCCGACGAGGCCGCGATGTCGATCGTGGGCGAGGACGCCGTGCACCGGGTGGAGGGTCTGCCGGGCGAGCCGGGGCCGGTGGGGCTCACGCTGGCGCTCGGCCGGCTCCGTGCACTGGGGGTCAGGGGGCTGCGGGTGGCGCTGCCGGCACCGGGGCACCCGCTGGGGCTGAGCGGGCCGCCGGAGTTCAACGCGCGGGCGCTGGAGGCCGAGGAGGCCGTCGTCGCGGTGGGGGCGGCGGTGGGGCTGGTGCCGGAGGTGGCCGAGGCCGGTCCGGCCGGGGACGTGCACGTGTCGGTGACCTGGCACTGCCTGCCGGTCCGGGAGGCGCCGCCGGCGGACGTGCCGACGCTCGGCGAGGCGGAGCGGGAGCTGGCGGAGGCGCTGCGCGAGGCGACCGCGGTGCTGACCCGGCTGGACGTGGCGGGGTCGGGGCCGGTGGCGGAGGCGGCGCTGTCGGCGTACCGGGCGCGGGCGGAGGCCGGGCAGGACGCGCTGGCGCCGGGGTATCCGCCCCGGGCGGTGCGGGTGCTGGCGCTGGCACAGCGGGTGGATCTGATGGTGTCGCTGGCGCACGAGAGCGGGCACGGGGGTGCGGTGGCCGCCTCGGAGATGGCTGCGCGGGCGGAGGCGCTGCGGCCGGTGGAGCGGGTCGCCCGGCGGGCGCTGGTGGCCGCCTACAACGCGGCCGTCGAGGCGCGCGAACGGGGCTGAGCAGCAGGCTTGTGGTGCGGTGCCTTCGCTGGGGCGGGGCCGCGCCCGGGTTGTGCGGGGATCGGCCCGCGGCCCCGCTTCCGGGGAGAGGGGGGAAGCGGGGCCGCGGGTCGGGGGTGGGGTCAGGCGTTGACGCCGCTGTTGCCCCACGCGCCGTTGAGCAGGCCGATCACGTTGACCGTGTTGCCCACGACGTTGACGGGGACGTGCACCGGGGCCTGGATCAGGTTCCCGGAGGCCACGCCGGGCGAGTTCAGGGCCTCGCCCTCCGCTGACGCACCGCTGTGCGCCGAGGAGACACCGGCGCCGGCGGCGAGGAGGCCGCCCGCGATCATGGTGACGGCTGCGGCCTTCTTGAAGTTCTTCACGTTCTCGTCCTCCAGTACGTCCGCCGCGACCGGCCGTCGCGGCACGCCATGGAGAACGGCCACCCCGAACCCGGGGATACGCCATGTGGGCTACATACACCCGACCGTATGAATCTCAGCTGATTCTCAGCCCGTAAGCAATCGGTCCGATTCGGGCGGTCTACTCGGTGATTCCGTGCCTGACCGCCCACAACGCTGCCTGGGTCCGATCGGAAAGGTCCAGCTTCATCAGGATGTTCGAGACGTGCGTCTTGACCGTCTTCTCCGACAGCACCAGGGCGCGGGCGATCTCACGGTTGGAGCGGCCGTCCGCGATGAGGCCGAGGACCTCGCGCTCGCGGTCGGTCAGCGAGCCGGACCGACCCGCCTGGGGGCTGCGGTCGTCCTGGGCGATCAGGGCCTGCGCCACCTCCGGCTGGAGCAGGACGTGGCCGGCGTGGACGGAGCGGATGGCGCCGGCCAGGGCGTCCGGGTCGATGTCCTTGTAGACGTAACCGGCCGCGCCGGCGCGCAGGGCGGGGACCGCGGTCCGCTGCTCCGTGAAACTGGTGACGATCAGCACCCGTGCGGGGTTCGCCAGCTCGCGGAGCCGGCGCAGGGCCCCGATGCCGTCCGTGCCCGGCATCTTGACGTCCATGAGGATCACGTCGGGCCGCAGCTCCTCGGCGCGGGTGATGCCCTCGTCGCCGTCGGAGGCTTCCCCGACGACCTCGATGTCCTCCTGGACCTCCAGGAAGGTGCGCAGGCCCCGCCGGACCACCTGGTGGTCGTCCACCAGCAGGACGCGGATGCGGATGCGGCTGCCACCGCGGGCGGTGCTGTCAGCCACCGGGGACCTCCATCTCGATCGTGGTGCCCTGACCGGGCTCCGAGTGCACGGCGAGGCGGCCTCCGACGCCGCTCGCGCGGTCCCGCATGGAGACCAGGCCCAGATGGCAGCCCGCCCGGCGGACCGCCCGGGGGTCGAAGCCCTCGCCGGAGTCGGTGATGCTGAGGACCGCTCCCCCGGTGGGCGTGCGGGCCAGGGTGACCTCGACGCGGTCGCCGCCCGAGTGGCGCAGGGCGTTGTGCAGGGCTTCCTGGGCGACCCGGAGCATCGCGTCCTCCTGGGCCGCGGGGAGGGCCCGTACGCCCTCGCAGGCGAAGGTGACGTGCGCGGTGTGCGCGCGGTCGAGTACCTGGACGTGGGTGCGCAGGGTGGCCACCAGGCCGTCCTCGTCCAGGGCGGCCGGGCGCAGCTCGGTCACGGCGGCGCGCAGTTCGTCGGCGGCCTCCGCGGCGAGGGCGGCCACCTGGTGGAGTTCGTCCTTGGCGCGGGCCGGGTCGCGGTCGACGAGGGTCGCGGCGGCCTGGGCGGTGAGGCGCAGGGAGAAGAGCTTCTGGCTGACGGCGTCGTGCAGCTCGTGCGCGAGGCGGGAGCGCTCCTCGGCGATGGTGAGTTCGCGGCTGCGTTCGTAGAGCCGGGCGTTGGTGAGGGCGATCGCCGCGTGCTGGGCGAGCAGGGAGAGGAGGTCCTGGTCCTCGTCGGTGAAGACGCGGTCGGCGCCGTCGGGGGCGCTCCTCTTGTTCGCGAGGAAGATCGCTCCGAGGGTCTCGTCGCCGTCCCGGACGGGCATGCCCAGGAAGTCGGACATCTCGGGGTGGGCGGAGGGCCAGCCACCGAAGCGGGGGTCCTTACGCACGTCGGCGAGCCGCTCGGGGCCGTTCTGGTGGAGCATCGCGGCCAGGACGCCATGCTGCCGGGGCAGCGGGCCGATCCGCCGCCACTGTTCGGCGCTGATGCCGTCGACGACGAACTGGGCGAAGCCGCCGTGGTCGTCCGGGACGCCCAGGGCCGCGTACTCGGCGTCGAGCAGCTCGCGGGCCGACACCACGATCGTGCGCAGGACGTCGCGGACCTCCAGGCGGCGGCTCATGGCGAGCAGCGCCGTACTCACGGCGGCCAGGCCACCGCGGGGTCCGCGCGACAGGGGGCTTGCGGTCATGGCCTCACCGTACCGGCGGCCGTGACCTGCGGGATCGGACGGTGGGAGGGACCTGGGGCGGGTCGCAGGGCGTAGGTCCAAGGGACCTGTAGGGGTGGGGCCGGCGGCCGACGCGGCGGGGGGCCGCCCCTTCCTACGGTGAGGGCATCTGCTGGTCGGGACGAAGGTGAGGGTGCTGTCGATGTCGGTGGCGATCGTGACGGGGGCGTCCAGGGGGCTCGGCCGGGCGCTGGCCGGGGAGCTGGCGGCGCGGGGCTGGGACCTGGTACTGGGTGCGCGGGGCGCGGCGGCGCTGGAGGAGACCGTGGCCGGGCTGGGGCGGTCCGGTGGGGTGCGGGTCGTGGCGGTGGCCGGGGACGTGTCCTCGGGGGCGCACCGGGCGGCGCTGGTGGCGGCCGCGCGGCGGCTGGGCGGGCTGGACCTGCTGGTGAACAACGCGGGGGTGCTCGGGGCCGAGCCGCTGGTGCCGCTGGCGGTGCATCCGCCGGCCGGGCTGCGCGAGGCGTTCGAGGTCAATGTGCTGGGGCCGCTGGGGCTGGTCCAGGAGGGGCTGTCGCTGTTGCGGGCCTCGGCGGCGGGGGCCGTGCTGAACATCAGCTCGGACGCCGCGGTCGTCCCGTACGCCACGTGGGGTGCGTACGGGGCGACCAAGGCCGCGGTGGACCAGCTGTCGGCCGTGCTGGCGGTGGAGGAGCCGGAGCTGCGGGTGTGGTGGGCGGATCCGGGTTCCATGCGGACCCGGATGATGGCGGCGGCCGAGCCGGAGGAGGACCTGGCGGCGCTGCCGGCACCGGAGGAGGTGGCTCCGGTGCTGCTGCGACTGCTGGAGCGGAACCTGCCGAGCGGGCGGTACACGGCGGAGGGGCTGGCCGGGGCCGCGGCGGACGGCGGGGCGCCGCGATGAGCGGGAGGGGTGGCGGGATCCGGGCCGGAAGGCGCGGTCGGGCGGTGGTGGGGGGCGAGGGGCCGAATGCGGGACTGTATATAAAGGACATTCCTCGCGAACTGCTGGCCCGGGTTCCCGCCGAGCAGCGGGGGCCGGGGCTGGGCCGGGACGCGGTGCGACTGCTGGTGTCACGCGGCAGCACCGATGTCTCGCTGCACGCCTTCCGGGAGCTGCCGCACCTACTGCGGGCCGGCGACGTGCTGGTGGTGAACACCTCGACCACCCTCCCGGCCGCCGTGGACGCACGGCTGGCCGGGGAGACCGTAGTGGTGCACTTCTCGACGCAGGGGGACGACGGCCGCTGGGCGGTGGAGCTGCGCAGCCCGGCGGGCGGCGGGACGACCCGGCCCCGCCCCGGCGGACCGGCCGGCGCGGTGGCGGAGCTGCCGGACGGCCGCCACCTGGGCCTGGAGGAACCCCTCGGCGCGGGCGCGGACCGGCTGTGGTGGGCGCGGCCGGGGCCGGGTCCGGGCGGGATCGCGGAGCTGCTGCGCGATCACGGGCGGCCGATCCGGTACGCCTACACGGAGCGGGACCAGCCGCTGTCCGCGTACCAGACGGTGTTCGCGGTACCGGCGGCGGACGGCTCGGGCTCGGCCGAGATGCCGAGCGCCGGCCGGCCCTTCACCGCGGAACTGGTGGCTCAGCTGGCGGGCCGGGGGGTGCGGTTCGCCCCGCTGACCCTGCACACGGGGGTGGCTTCCCAAGAGGCGCACGAGCCGCCCTACCCGGAGCGGTACGCGGTGCCGGCCGCGACGGCGGCGCTGGTGAACGCCGCGCGGGCGGGGGGCGGGCGGGTGATCGCGGTGGGGACCACCGCGGTGCGGGCGCTGGAGTCGGCGGCGGACGCGCGCGGGGTGATCCGCGCGGCGGGCGGGTGGACCGATCTGGTGGTGACACCGGAGCGCGGGGTGCGGGCGGTGGACGGCCTGCTGACCGGGCTGCACGAGCCGGAGGCCTCCCACCTCCTGATGCTGGAGGCGGTGGCGGGGCGTGCCGCCGTACGGCTGGGGTATGCGCAGGCGCTGGCCCGGCGCTGCCTCTGGCATGAGTTCGGCGACCTCCATCTCCTCCTGAAGGATGACAACCGTCACGGAAAGCATTGCTGAAGCAACGCATGGTGAGAACGGCGTAAGGACGGTGTGAGCCCCGGCATAGGACCCACATCACTTACGAAGCTCCCTAGTGGAAGAGTGCAGGTCCCATCAGTGCGGTCAGGGCCCGCGTCGAGGCCGGAACACCCCCCTCGACGCCCGGCCCTGATCCACTAAGCAGGATCGTACGTCACACCTTTGCCACAGGATTTTGCCGCCGCTAAGAATTGCTCCCGTCGCCAGGCGCCGCGGATCCCGGATCCGCAGGGCGCCTTCCTGCGGCCCCCGCTATTCGAAGAGGTTGCCCCGCCATGTCTGCTTCCCGCACCCCCGGTCACAGTCGTCTGACGAAGGCACACAAGCTGTCCATCGCCGGTGTCGCCACCCTGAGCGCCGCCGCCGTCGCCTTCTCCCTCGTCCCCGCCGACGCCGCCGAGGCCGAGACCATCTCGGCCGCCCCCGTCGCCTGGGCCCAGGCCGTGAACGGCACGCAGACCAAGGCGCTGTACGGGCACCTCTCCGCGCAGCACGTCATCGCCGACGCCAACGCGAAGGCCGCCGCCGCCAAGGCGAAGGCCGAGGCGAAGGCGAAGGCCGACGCCGACGCCAAGGCCAAGGCGGAGGCCGCCGCGAAGAAGGCCCGCGAGCAGAAGGCGGCTGCGAGCCGCTCCGCCGCGCGCACCCCGGTGTTCGCGAACAACCTGGACGGCTGGATCAAGGAAGCGCTCTTCATCATGAAGCGCGAGGGCATTCCGGGCACCTACGCGGGCATTCACCGCAACATCATGCGCGAGTCCAGCGGCAACCCGATGGCCATCAACAACTGGGACATCAACGCCAAGAACGGCATCCCCAGCAAGGGCCTGCTCCAGGTCATCTACCCGACCTTCAAGGCGTACCACGTCAAGGGCACCAAGTTCGACCAGTACGACCCGGTCGCCAACATCGTCGCCGCCTGCAACTACGCGGCCGACCGCTACGGCTCGATGGACAACGTCAACAGCGCCTACTAAGCCTGCGGCGGTCCTCGCCCCACTCACACATGCGCCGCAGGGCGGCACCCGGGATCCGGGTGCCGCCCTGCGGCGTGTGCGCGTGTCGCGGGCGTCCGCGGCTACTTGCCCGCGCGCATGACCTCGGGCTCGTGGCGGCGCAGCAGGCGCTGCACCAGGAACCCGCACGCGATGCCGATGGCCAGCAGGATGATGATGTTCAGGCTCCACTGGCCGACCGTGGCGTCCCAGAGCGGATCGGTGTTGGTCGGGTTGTCTCGGTCCCACGGCGGCATGAGCTGGCCGAGGTTCAGGGTGGTGCCGGCGGCGGCGATGGCCCAACGGGAGGGCATCAGCCAGGCGACCTGCTCCAACCCCGGGGAGTCGTAGACCTGGAAGAGGATGCCGGTGAAGACGACCTGGACGATCGCGAACATGACCAGCAGCGGCATGGTCTTCTCGGCAGTCTTCACCAGCGAGGAGATCACCAGGCCGACCATCATCGAGGTGAAGCCGAGCGCGATGACCGACAGGCACAGCTCGACGGCCGGCGGCATCAGCAGGCCCTCGGCGGGCAGGTCGCGCGGGGTGAAGCCGATCACGCAGATGATCACGCCCTGGATGGCCGTGATGAAGCCGAGGACGATCACCTTCGACATGAGGTACGCCGACCTGGACAGGCCGGTCGCGCGCTCGCGTTCGTAGATGACGCGTTCCTTGATCAGCTCACGGACCGAGTTCGCGGCGCCGGAGAAGCACATGCCGACCGCGAGGATCAGCATGATCGTGCCCGCGTCGCCGTTGAAGCGCGACGGCGGGGTCGGCGGTGCCAGGCCGAAGGTCGCCGGGATGACCGTGGAGACCACGCCCAGGACGGCCGGCAGGATCAGCATCAGGCCCATGAAGCCCTTGTCCGACGCGATCACCGAGACGTAGCGGCGGATCAGCGTCCACAGCTGCGCGCCCCAGCCCTGCGGCTTGGCCGGGCGCATCTGCTGGGCCGACGGCATGACGACCGGCTGCGGGGCGACCGCGTCGAGCTCGGCGGCGTAGAGCTGGTAGTGCTGCGAGCCCTTCCAGCGGCCGGCCCAGTCGTAGTCCCGGTAGTTCTCGAAGGCGGAGAAGACGTCCGCCCACGTGCCGTAGCCGAAGAAGTTCAGTGCCTCGTCCGGCGGGCCGAAGTAGGCGACGGACCCGCCCGGGGCCATGACCAGCAGCTTGTCGCAGAGCGACAGCTCGGCGACGGAGTGCGTGACGACGAGGACCGTGCGGCCGTCGTTGGCGAGGCCGCGCAACAGCTGCATGACGTCGCGGTCCATGCCCGGGTCGAGGCCGGAGGTCGGCTCGTCCAGGAAGATCAGCGAGGGCTTGGTGAGCAGTTCCAGGGCGACGGAGACGCGCTTGCGCTGACCACCGGAGAGCGCGGTGATCTTCTTGTCCTTGTGGATGTCCAGCTTGAGCTCGCGCAGCACCTCGTCGATGCGGGCGGCACGCTCGGCCTCGGCGGTGTCGCCGGGGAAGCGGAGCTTGGCCGCGTACTTGAGCGCGGTGCTGACCTTCAGCTCCTTGTGCAGGATGTCGTCCTGCGGGACCAGGCCGATGCGCTGGCGGAGCTCGGCGAACTGCTTGTACAGGTTGCGGTTGTCGTACAGGACGTCGCCCTGGTCGGCGGGCCGGTAGCCGGTCAGCGCCTTGAGCAGGGTGGACTTGCCGGAGCCGGAGGGGCCGATGACGCCGATCAGCGACTTCTCCGGGACGCCGAAGGTGACGTCCTTGAGGATCTGCTTGCCGCCGTCGACCGTGACCGTGAGGTGGCGGGCCGAGAAGGAGACCTCACCGGTGTCGACGAACTCCTCGAGGCGGTCGCCGACGATGCGGAACGTCGAGTGGCCGACGCCGACGATGTCGTTCGGGCCCAGCAGCGCGGTGCCGGACTTCGGCAGCGCCTGGCCGTTGACGTAGGTGCCGTTGTGGCTGCCGAGGTCGCGGATCTCGAAACGGCCGCCGGGCATCGAGTGGAACTCGGCGTGGTGGCGGGAGACCTGGAGGTCGGAGACCACCAGGTCGTTCTCCAGCGCACGGCCGATCCGCATCACGTGTCCCAGCGCGAGCTGGTGGAAGGTCGTCGGGCTGCGGTCGCCGCCGTACTGCGGTGCTCCGCCCTGCGCCGGGAGGGACGCGGCGCCGTCGCCCTGCTGGTGCGGCACGTGGGCCTGCGGCTGCTGCGGCGGCTGGTTCCAGGCCTGCTGGGGCTGCTGGGGAGCCTGGTAGCCGGCTGCCTGCGGCTGGGCGTAGGCCTGGGCCGGAGTCTGCTGGGCCTGCTGCTGCGCCACGGCCGGCTGCGGCGCGGCGGCGGCGCTCAGATTCAGCCGCGGGCCGTCGGTGGCGTTGCCCAGGTGGACCGGCGTGCCGGGAACCAGCGCGGTCTGCTGGACCCGCGCCCCCTGCACGTAGGTGCCGTTGGTGCTGCCGTGGTCTTCGAGCCCCCAACCCTGACCGTTCCAGGCGATGGTGGCATGCCGCCACGACACCCGCGCATCGTCGATCACCACGTCTCCCTGGGGGTCCCGCCCCAGCGAGTACGACCTGGACGGATCGAGCGTCCAGGTCCTGCCATTCAATTCCAGTACGAGTTCCGGCACTCCAGCCCCACTTAAGTCCCCCGAGATTCCCCCACGACGTCAGGGAGTCTAGGGATGGCGAACATCCGGGGGAACTATTTCAGGCCCACAGCCGTATGTGGAATCCGGGCCTGGCCCGGGCGTCTACGTCTGCCCGTTGACGGGGGCGAAAGTCACCCGGAGAGTGAGATACGGGACTTCTCGCCAGGGGTGTCCCGCCGCGTACGGCTCGGCAGGCATCGGGGGTTCACCGCATGCACCGCATCCGCTGGGGAGACGTGGTCCTGTCCGCCGTGGCCGCCGTGGGCTGGTCCCTGATCGTGATGGCGGGGGTGGCCGGCCTGGGTCTGCGCCTGCTGGGTGCGGACGCCGCCGGGGGTTCGCTCGGGCCGATGACGGCCGCGGTGGTGGTTCTCGCCGTCGGTGGAACCGTGGACCCCTCGGGTGACGTCTCGGTGTTCGGAGCTGCCGGGGCGGGGGCCGAAACCTCCCTGGACGTCATGCCCTTGGGCGTGTCACTGGCCGGCGCCCTGGTGCTGGCCGGGGTGTTCCTGCGGTCGCTGCGGGCCGGGGAGGGTCCGGGCGGGACGGCGGCCAGGGTCGTGGCGTTCACGGCGCTGCTCGTCGCGACGGCGGGCGGGCTGGCATGGGCCGGGCACGACGTGATCACCCTCGACGGTGTGTCACCGCCGAGCCCCCCGGTGCGGATCGAGGTGCCAGGGGTCGGGGACATCGGCGGGCTCCTCCCGGACCGCGTCGGCGACCTGATCGAGGCACGGACCCGGGTGGGCTTCTCCGTGGCGACCGGGCCGACACTGCTGGGCGCGGGCCTGTGGGCGCTCGCGGTGCTGGCGGTGGCGCTGCTGGTCTCGCGGCGCGGACCCGCCGCGCTGGCCCGACTGCGTCCCGCCGCCTCGGCGGTGGTGACGGTGCTGCTGGTCGCGGTGGCGGCGGGGCTGGCCGCCGCGGTGTGGGCGGCGGCGGGCGACGAGCACCCCCGGCGGGTGCTGGGCGCAGCGCTGCTGGGCGCACCGAACGGGAGCTGGCTGGGGGTGCTGCTGGGGCTGTCGGTACCGCTGCGCGGCGTGGCCACGGGCAGTTCGGCACGGCTGCTGCCCGATCCGCTGGACGACCTCCTGTCGGCCTCGGCACGGGAGCCCGTGACGGTGGCCCGGCTCGCGGAGTACGACGGGCGGGCCTGGCTGCTGGTCGTGGGCGTCTCGCTGCTGCTGCTCGCCGCGGGTGTGCTGGCGGCCGTACGGACACCCGGACGCGGCGTCGCGGGGTGCGCGGTGCGGCTGGGCGCGGTGACCGGGGTGGCCCTGGTGGTGCTGGTGCGGCTGACGCGGCTGTCGGCGGACGCCTCGCTGGCGGTGCTGGGCGTGGACCTGGTGGACGCCGGGGTGGAGCTGCGGGGGGACGTCCCCTACGCCCTGCTGCTGGGCTCGGTGTGGGGTGCCGCGGCCGGTGCGGCCGGTGCGGTGCTGGCGGGCCGGAGGCGGCCGGCGGAGGTCCGGGCCGCGGGCGGTACCGGGGGGCCGGCCCCGGTGGATCCCGGCGCGCCCACGGCCCCGTACGGGACGGGTCCTGGCGGGACGGGCGCGCGGGGTGCGCGTGAGGTGCCGGGTGCGCCGCCGGGGTGGGCGGTGCCGTACCTGGACCCGGACGCCTCCTGGGACGTGACGGTCACCGGCATCCCCCCTCGCCCGCCCCGCCGCACCCCGCCCCCGCAGCGGCCGCCGTTCACCCCTCCGCCCCCGCCGGGCGCCCCGCCGCCGCCGAAGCCGCCGATGCCGCCGATGCCGCCGGCCCCGCCGCGCTGACGGCCGGGCAGGACGCGGCACGTTCAGGAAATGGGACGGGGGTCCTGTCGTGGGGGCCGGGAAGATACGGTGAGGGCACCATGAGCGCATCGCAGACCTCCGACGTCCCCACCCTCCTCGTCAAGATCTTCGGCAAGGACCGTCCCGGGATCACCGCCGGGCTGTTCGACACCCTCGCCGCCTACTCCGTCGACGTCGTCGACATCGAGCAGGTCGTCACCCGTGGCCGCATCGTCCTGTGCGCCCTCGTCACCAAGCCCGTCGGCGGCACCGAGGGCGACCTGCGGGCCACCGTCCACAGCTGGGCCGAATCGCACAAGCTGCAGGCCGAGATCCTGTCCGGCACCGGCGACAACCGGCCGCGCGGCAGCGGCCGGTCCCACGTCACCGTGCTCGGACATCCGCTCACCGCCGAGTCCACGGCCGCCATCGCCGCGGAAATCACCGGGGCCGGCGGCAACATCGACCGTATCTTCCGCCTCGCCAAGTACCCCGTGACCGCGGTGGAGTTCGCCGTCTCCGGGGTGGAGACGGAGCCGCTGCGCACCGCACTGGCCACGGCCGCCTCGCACATCGGCGTGGACATCGCCGTGGTCTCGGCCGGTCTGCACCGCCGGGCGCAGCGGCTGGTCGTCATGGACGTGGACTCCACGCTCATCCAGGACGAGGTCATCGAGCTCTTCGCCGCCCACGCCGGGTGCGAGGCCGAGGTCGCCGAGGTCACCGAGCGGGCCATGCGCGGGGAGCTGGACTTCGAGCAGTCGCTGCACGCCCGGGTGGCGCTGCTGGCGGGCCTGGACGCGTCCGTCGTCGACAAGGTCCGCGCCGAGGTGCAGCTGACGCCGGGCGCTCGGACCCTGATCCGCACGCTCAAGCGGCTCGGCTACCAGGTGGGCGTGGTCTCGGGCGGCTTCACCCAGGTGACGGACGACCTGCGGGAGCGGCTGGGGCTGGACTTCGCCTCCGCCAACACCCTGGAGATCGTCGACGGGAAGCTGACGGGCAAGGTCACCGGGGAGATCGTGGACCGGGCGGGCAAGGCCCGGCTGCTGCGCCGCTTCGCCGCGGAGGCCGACGTACCGCTGTCCCAGACGGTGGCCATCGGCGACGGCGCCAACGACCTGGACATGCTGAACGCGGCCGGGCTCGGCGTGGCCTTCAACGCCAAGCCGGTGGTCCGCGAGGCCGCGCACACCGCGGTGAACGTGCCCTTCCTCGACGCGGTGCTGTATCTGCTCGGGATCACCCGCGAGGAGATCGAGGCCGCCGACCTGGCCTGACCCGTCACGGGTGCGCGAGGCACCCCGGTCCCCGAACGTGAGGGCCCCGGCGGCCGGTGCTTGGGTTCAAGGGGTCGTCGCAACACCACTTGGTTTCAGGTGGTGAGTAGATCACGTAGACGCTCGGCTGGGGTATCCCAGTCGAGCGTCTTG
>NZ_JBHYMC010000088.1:0-19531 GCF_042742535.1 Streptomyces sp. NPDC058880 | reverse complement strand
CCCCCGGTTTCGGGGCGGGCGGGCGAGGGCCGCGTCCCGTGAGCGCGGGGGTGCACCGCTTATGCTGCGGATTCGGTCGGTCGGTTCGGTTCCGGCGGGGCCACGAGCAGACAGGAGACACGCCGGGTGAACAAGTCCGAGTCGGTACAGGAGAATCCGTACCCCGACAGCCACGTCCCGGGCGAGGGGCCGCAGCCGCATCCACTACTGGCGCCCGTGCTGCCGCTCCTGGGCCGCTGGCACGGCCGCGGCCGCGGCGCGTACCCGACGCTGGAGAAGGACTTCCGCTACGAGCAGGAGGTGACCTTCAGCCACGACGGCCGCCCCTTCCTGTGCTACGAGGCCCGGGCGTGGCTGATCGACGAGGCCGGGGCCCCGGTGCGGCCGGCGGGGCGCGAGGCGGGGTGGTGGCGGGTGGCTCCCGACGCCTCCCTGGAGGTCGTACTCGCCCACCCCACCGGTGTCGTCGAGACGTACGTGGGGCGGGTGTCCGGTGGCGGGTTCGAGATCGAGACCAAGGACGTCTCGCTGACGCCGCTGGCCAAGGAGGTCACCGCCACGCGCCGCCGGTACACCGTCCAGGACGGGGAAATGACCGTCGTCCACGACATGGCGGCGGTGGGCCAACCCCTCCAGCACCACCTGACGACACATTTGCGCCGACGTCCCTGAGTCCCACGTCAACCACATGATGATCAATCCTGTCAGGAAGGTATTCGGGGCACTCACGCCGCACAGGCGCCGTTCATCGACAGCCGTACCGCCCTCCGCAGGCGGCGGTGACGACCTCCCTGCTATCGCGGCAACCATCGCACTTCGGCTCCGTTCGGGTGAAAGCAGCCCCGGACTTCGGCCGGGCGGGGACCCGTGGCCTCCGCCCGGCCGGGTGAGGATGAGGCGCCGACTCAGGCGAGCGTGACCAGGCCGCGGTAGTCCTCGCTCCACAGGTCCTCGTCCGCGTCCGGCAGCAGCAGGACCCGGTCGGGGCGCAGGGCGTCGATGGCGCCCTCGTCGTGCGTGACCATCACGATCGCGCCCGGGTACCCGCCGACCGCGGCCAGGACTTCGCCCCGGGAGGCGGGATCGAGGTTGTTGGTCGGCTCGTCCAGCAGCAGCACGTTGGCCCCGGAGTGCACCAGCCCGGCCAGTGCCAGGCGGGTCTTCTCGCCGCCGGAGAGCACCCCGGCCGACTTGTCGGCATCATCCCCGGAGAACAGGAACGCGCCCAGCACGTGCCGCGCCGCGCCGTCACCCAGGTGCGGGGCGGCTGCGGACAGGTTCTGTCGGACCGTCAGATCCAAATCGAGGGTGTCGTGCTCCTGCGCGAAGTAGCCCAGGCGCAGTCCGTGACCGTGCACCACCCGGCCGGCATCCGGCCGTTCCGTGCCGGCCAGCAGACGCAGCAGGGTGGTCTTGCCCGCGCCGTTGAGGCCGAGTACCACCAGGCGGCTGCCCCGGTCCACGGCAAGGTCGACGCCCTTGAGTACCTGGTGGTCGCCGTAGGACTTGGTCAGGCTGACCGCACCCAGCGGCGTCCGCCCGCACGGCGCCGGCTCGGGCAGGGCGATCTTGGCGATCCTTTCCGTACGCCGTGCCGGTTCGAGCTCTGTCAGCATCCGGTCGGCGCGCCGGGCCATGCTCTTGGCCATGGCGGCGGTTGCCGAGCGGGCCTTCATCCTGTCGGCCTGCGCGTGCAGGGTGGCGGCCTTGCGTTCGATACTCGCCCGTTCGCGGGCGCGACGCCGTTCGTCCGCCTCCCTTTGGGCGAGGTAGGTGTCCCAGCCGGTGTTGTGGATGTCGATCGTGGTGCGGGTGGCGTCCAGATGGAAGACCCGATTGGTCACGGCGGCCAACAGCGAGGTGTCGTGACTGATCACGACCAGGCCGCCGGTATGGGCCTGGAGGAAGGTGCGCAGCCAGCCGACCGAGTCGGCGTCCAGGTGGTTGGTCGGCTCGTCCAGCAGCAGGACTCCGCGCGGGCCGGCGAAGAGGATACGCGCGAGGTCCACTCGGCGGCGCTGGCCTCCGGACAGGGAGCCCAGCGGATCGTGCAGGACCCTGCCGGGCAGCCCCAGGCCGGCGGCCACCCGGGCGGCCTCGGCCTCGGCGGCGTATCCGCCGCCGGCCTGGAAGGCGGCGTCGGCGCGGGCGTACGCGTTCATCGCCCGGTCGAGCACGTCGGGCGAGGCGGCGTCGGCCATCGCCGTCGCGGCCGTTCGCAGCTGGCGCCGCGCCCGGTCCAGGCCGCGGGCGGACAGGATCCGGTCGGTGACGGTGACCTGCTGGTCCGTGGCACGGGAGTCCTGGGCGAGGAAGCCCACCGGACCGGTGTGCGTGACGGTGCCCGCAGCCGGCCGGGTGCGCCCGGCAAGGACGTTCATGAGGGTGGTCTTGCCCGCTCCGTTGCGGCCGACCAGGCCGATGCGGTCGCCGGGGGAAACGGTGAAGGAGATGTCGGAGAGCAGCAGGCGGGCGCCCGCGCGCAGCTCGACATCACGAAAGGTAATCATGGGATGACGCTCCGAGAAAGCAAAAGGACACACTTCTGATGTGGAAGCGGGTCCTCAGCTAGGAAACTCGGGGCGTAGACATGCGTCCACGGTAACCGATGCCCCTGGTCCGGCGCCTCTCCGTTCTCCGACGGCAGCGATCGCCGCAGGTCAGGATGATGCTCGGCCGGATCGACGGGCGTCGGTCCTCGCCTGCCGGTAGCGTCCGGCGGAGCAGGAGCACCGGGAACGGTAGCGCGTCGGCTTCTACGGAACCGGTCGCAGGCGTGGGCCTGACGGGATCCTTGCCGACCGTCGGCAACCCCGACCGGAGCGCGCGGTGGGCCGTCTTCTTGCGCGTCCCTGCCGGACGGAAGGGGCAAATGGGTGATCTTGGCGTATGCCGGGGTCCCTGCGGGTGCCATGGACTCGGGTGGCAAGCCGCAGCCGGCCGGACAGGAGCGGTTCCCGGGCGGCCGCCCGGGAAGAGCACGTGCCGTCGGCGCCCATCTCCGGACGGCACGCCAGATGCGGACATCCCCCCGTACAGCCTGACCACATGTTAGGGATATGACCGGAAAGGTCCGCTAAACAGGAGGTACATCAAGATGCGTGCGACTCTTCTCCGCGTGGCGACCGTGCTGGGTGGCGCGGCAGTGATGGCCGCCGTCGGCGTCGGCGCAGCCAGCGCCGACGGGGTGGGCAGCTCGGGCATCGGCAACCATGGCGTGGGCAACGCCGGCGTCTTCAACGACGGCGTGGGCAACGCGGGCGCCTTCAACGACGGCGTGGGCAACGCGGGCATCTTCAACCACGGCGTGGGCAACGCGGGCATCGCCAACTGGGGTCTGGGCAACGCGGGCATCGCGAACACGGGCATCGGCAGCCACGGCATCGGCAACTCGGGCATCGGCACCGCCGGCATCGGCAACTGAGACACCCCATCGGCCCGCTCAACCACGTGAAACGACGCGCCCGGCCACCGGCCGGGCGCGTCCACTTGGCCCACCCCTCACCGGTTGCGGGGTGCCGGTCACGCGAGTGAGGCTCGGAACCCCGTTGAGCGACACCGGCCAGGATTGTGCGCTCGTGCGGATCCAGGACCCAGGACCCCGCACAGCGCAAGCCCCTCCTGGGCGCCTGCGGCCACCGTCAGTGCGCGGCCACCCTCGGAAGGGGGCACCCCGGGCCGGACCGCGTTCGGGGACGAGGGGCCGGGGCCTGTCCCGCGCGTACCCTTCCGGCACGGGTCATTGCAGGGAGCGCCGCACGACAGCGAACCCCTGCCGGGTCCCTCGCCGTGCTGGTGACGGCCTCAGGCGGAAGGCGGGAGGGCAGCACCGGTGCGGGAGCACAGCCGGGAGTCGAGTACCGCTCCGAGGAGTTCGGCGTCGGGTGCTGTCAGCAGGCGCTTGGGCAGCACGATCGCCCAGGTCCTCAGGCGGACCTTGCCCACGACCACGTAGAGTCCCGCGGTTTCGTGATACCGCGTCATCTCCTGCCAACCGAAGCGCTTGATCTCCACGCCGTCGAGAACGGCCGCGATGCCGTTGCCGTCGACCACGCAGTCCGCGCCCTCGTGGGCCTGCTGGGCGCGGAAAGCATGAGTGACGATCCGCCGGGGTGCCAGCAGGGCGAACACGGTCGCGTAGACGACGGCCGCGGCCACGAGGCCGATGTTCACCGAGCCACCCTCTGCATCGACGCGTACCCCTAGAGAGGCGATGGCCAACGCGCCTGCGGCAGCGAGCAAACGCAGTCGCCGGAACGTTCCTGCAACCTTCAGTCCCTCACGGAGCTCGCTCTTCTCCACCCTGCCCTTGAACCGCAGGACCACCTCGCCCGTTCCTCGGGCCTGCTGCGACTGTCGTACGTTGATGTCTTCCACAGGAGCGGAGCATAACGCTCCGCCGGATACCGGCAGCCAGCCACCTTCTCACCGCCTACACCGAGCGCCCGGCCTCCCGTGCACGCCGCGGCGGCGTCCGCTGCGACCTGGTTCAGACCGGGCTTGCCACGGGCCGGCGGCCGGACCGTCGGGGTCGAGGCCGTCGGGCCGTGGACGGCGGCCGGCGCCAGTCGTCCGGCCGGCGTCGACTGCCGGCAGGTGGGGGTCTTCCGCAGCTGCACGGCCCCCGGCGGCTTCTCGCAGCAGGGCAAGGAGCCGAGGGCGCGCCGCTGGGCCGTCGGCAACGTTGGGGGCCGCCGAGGGGTGGCGCGGTCTTCATGGCCGTCAGCGGGCCAGGGAGACGGCGAAGGGCTTGAGGCCGTGCCGGCGCAGGATGTGGGGCACGATCAGGATCATGGCCTCCGTGGCGCGGGCCGTGTCGATGCCGCCGAGGTCCTCGATCTGACCGGGGTGCCAGCCGAGGTCGCCGAGCAGGTCGGCAACGGCCTTCTTCGCGTGGTCGTCGTCGCCCGAGAGGTAGGCGGTCGGCGGGGTGGCGAGGGTTTGAGGGGTGGTCATGACCGTGAAGAGCATGGTGTTGAGGGTCTTGACCACGTGGGTGTCGGGGAGTGCCGCCTGGAGCTTCTCGGCGAGGCTACTACCCGGATAGCACAGGTCTTCGGGCAGGCCGTCCGCGGCGTCGCGGGTGGCGTTGGAGACGTCGATGAGGATCTTGCCTGTGAGTTCGCCCCGCAGGCCGGTGAGGCGGTCCAGAGAACTGTCGCCGGGGGTTGCGTTGATCACGATGTCGGTGGTGCGGGCTGTGGTGCGGTGGTCGGCGTAGGCGATCTGCGGCGCCGGTGCGAGCCCGGTGGTGCGGGCTGCGGTGTCGTGCCGGCCGCGGTGGCCGAGGGTGATGTGGTGTCCGGCTGCGGAGAGCCCGGCAGCGAGGTTGGTGGCAACGCGGCCGGCGCCCAGGATGCCGATGCGGGTCATGTGGTGGTGCTCCTTGCGGTCTCGGGATGGTGACGGGGGCGGTGCGGGCACCGCAGGTCAGGCGATGGGCGCGAGGGTCTTGAGGGCGGCGGCGTGGATGCCGGGCGCGGAGGCCAGGAAGTCGCGGCTGGCGGTGTTCCAGGGGGCGCCCGCCAGGTCGGTGACGGTGCCTCCGGCCTCGGAGACCAGCAGGGCACCGGCGACCCGGCCGGAGCGGACGTCGGAGAACTGCCAGAACGCGTCCGCGCGTCCAGCGGCGACGTGGATGAGTTGCATCGTGGCGGGAACGGACACGCGCACGACCAGGCCGCTCGTGAGCATGGCGGTGACGGAGTCGCCGATCCGCCGGAAGGTGCGCTCGTCCTCGCCGGGCCGGGCCTGGCCGGTGCCGGTGAGCGCAGCGCCCAGGTCGGTCTTGGCGGACACCTTCAGAGGACGGTGGTCGAGGTGGGCTCCGTGGCCGGCGACCGCGGTGTAGGTGGCACCGGTCAGCGGCAGGTGGACAACGGTGAGTACCGGCTGGTTGTCGCGGACCAGGGTGGCGGTCACGGCCCAGTCGTCCATGCCGTGGACGTGGTTGATGTTGCCCTCGGCGGGGTCGACGACCCACCACTCCCCCGGCGGGAGCGCGCCGCCGGCCAGTTCGTCCTCGGCCCACTGCGACCCCGGACGGGCCCGCAGCAGCGGTTCACGCAGTACCTCCAGTACGGCGTCGTCGTTGGCGTGGATCTCGGCGACGACCTCGTCCAGACTCACGCCCCGGGCGTGCGGGGTGTGGCGGTCGCGCAGCGCGGCGCCGGCGGTCCTCACCGCGGCCGTCACCTCGGGCAGGAACGTGGTACCGGCGTCGAAGGGCATGGCTGTGCTCATGGCGGGCTCCCTGGGGATCGGTTGAGGAGGGGTGGAGCGGGGTGGCTGTCCAGCTCCCCGCACATCGAAAGTAGGCCGCCCGATCGTTAACAACAAGTGCATGCTTGTCACTTGTAGAGTTACTGCCATGCAATTGGATCTGAATCTGCTCACGGCCCTGGACGCCTTGCTGGAAGAGGGCAGCGTCGCCGGGGCCGCGGCCCGCCTGCACGTCACCCCACCGGCGATGAGCCGCTCGCTGGGCCGCATCCGCAAGGCCACCGGTGACCAGATCCTGGTCCGCACCGGCCGCAGCATGGTGCCCACCACCCGGGCGCTGGAGATGCGCGCCCAGGTCCACGCCCTGGTCCAGCAGGCCCACCAGCTCCTCTCCGCGCAGCAGGAACTCGACCTGGCGTCTCTGGAGCGGGTGTTCACCGTGCGCTGGCACGACGCACTGACCGCGGCCTGCGGCACCGCCCTGATCACCGCCGTCCACCGCCGCGCCCCCGGCGTCCGGTTGCGCCTGCCCGCCGAACCCGGGACGGACGACGCCGAGCTGCGCCGGGGCGACGTCGACCTCGCATCAAGTGCCGGCGCCCCGGCTCTCCCCGACATCCGCCACCGGCTCGTGGGCAGGGACCGGCTCGTCATCGCCGTCCGGCCGGGCCACCCGCTCTCCGAGGGCACGCTGAGCCCGGAACGCTACGCCGCCGCCGAGCACCTCACCGTCTCGCGGCGCGGACACCTGCGCGACCGGATCGACGACGCCCTGGGCGCACGCGGCCTCGAACGACGCGTCACCGCCGCCGGACCCACCGCCGCCTTCGCCCTGCAACTCGCCCTCGACACCGACCTGGTGACCACCCTCCCCGACGCCGTCACCCGCACCGCCCGCAACCGACTCGGCCTGGTCACACTCCAGCCGCCGCTCCCGCTGCCCGACGTCCCCCTGCACCTGCTGTGGCACCAGCGCTACGACGACGACCGCGCCCACGCCTGGCTGCGCGAAACGGCAGCCGAAACCGTGCAGGCACTCTTCGCACCCCGGCCGCCCGTCAACGCTGCCTGAGCCCGCCGGAACGGAAGGCGCCCCGTGCACCCGCGCGCGGGCTGCCTCGGTCGACCCGGGTCGCCGTCCAGCAGCATCCCACTCGTCGTTCCGCACCGTTCGCAGTGACGGCGGTTCCGAAGCGTGGCGTTGTCAGTGGTGGGCAGGATGATGACCTTCATGACCGAAAACAGTGCCCTGCTCTCGCCCGGCGCCTACGCCGAGGCCGTGACCACCGCCGTGGCGGCGTCGGCCGCCTACTACGGCGACGGAACCACCCCGCTCGGCGATGACGAGTACGACCTGCTGCTGCGTGCCATCGCCACGTACGAGCAGGCACACCCGGACGCGGTGCTCGCCGAGTCGCCGACCGGGAAGGTGGCGGGCGGGGCCGTCCAAGGGGACGTGCCCCATTCCGTGCCGATGCTCTCCCTCGACAACGTCTTCGACGCCGAGGAGTTCGCCGAATGGGCCGCGGGGCTGGAACGGCGTCTGGGACACCCCGTGGCCGGGTGGTGCGTGGAACCGAAGCTCGACGGCCTCGCGGTGGCCGCCCGCTACCGGGGCGGCCGGCTCGTGCAGCTCCTCACCCGCGGCGACGGCTTGGCGGGCGAGGACATCACCCACGCCGCCGAGGCCGTCCTGGGTCTACCGCCGCGCCTCACCGAACCGATCGACGTCGAGTTGCGCGGCGAGGTGCTGCTGACGACCGCGCAGTTCGAGGAGGCCAACCGGATCCGGCTCGCCCACGCCGCCACGCCCTTCGCACACCCGCGCAGCGGGGCGGCCGGCACCCTGCGGGCCAAGGACCGCCCCTACCGGATCGAGCTGACGTTCTTCGGCTACGGCGCGGTCGGCCTGGACGGCCTGGACGGCCTCGGTCACGTCGCCCTGCTGGAGCGGCTGGCCCTGCTCGGTGCGAACACGGCCGCCGGCACGGTCACGGCGCCGGTGCGGTGCGAGACCGTGGAGCAGGTGCAGGACCGTATCGACGTGATCGCCGGGCTGCGCACAGAACTGCCCTTCGGAATCGACGGTGTCGTCGTCAAGGCCGACTCGGCCGAGGACCAGCGCCGGGCCGGCAACGGTTCACGTGCCCCGAGGTGGGCGGTGGCCCGGAAGCTGGCAGCCGAGCACAAGGTGACGCGCCTGCTGTCGGTGGAGTGGAACGTCGGCCGTACCGGGATCATCGCCCCACGCGCCGTCCTGGAGCCCGTGGTCATCGACGGGGTGACGGTCACCTACGCCACGCTCCACAATCCGGCCGACATCACCCGTCGCGGGCTCATGATCGGCGACCAGGTGTACGTGTACCGGGCGGGCGATGTGATCCCCCGGGTCGAGGCGCCACTGGCCGACCGGCGCACCGGCGGCGAGAGCCCGATCGTCTTCCCCGGGGTGTGCCCCCGCTGCGGCGACGCGATCGACGCCTCCGAGCAGCGGTGGCGGTGCGTGCGCGGCCGGAGCTGTCAGGCCGTGGCCTCGGTGATCTACGCTGCCGGCCGTGACCAGCTCGACATCGAGGGTCTCGGCGGCATTCGCGCGATCCAGCTGGTGGAGGCCGGTCTGGTCACGGACATCGCCGATCTCTTCACGCTGACCCGTGAGCAGCTCCTCGGTTTGGAGCGGATGGGAGAGACCAGCGCCGCCAACCTCCTGGCCGCGATCGAGACCGCCCGCGGGGCCGCACTGAACCGTGTGTTCTGCGCCCTCGGCGTCCGTGGCACCGGGCGCACCATGTCCCGCCGGATCGCGGCGCACTTCGGTTCGATGGCCGCGATCCGGGCGGCCGGCGCCGAGACGCTGGCCCTGGTCGACGGGATCGGCACCGAGAAGGCCCGTGTCATCGCGGCCGAACTCGCCTCACTCGCCCCGCTTCTCGACAAGCTCCAGGCCCAGCAGGTCGGCGTCCAGGCCGCCGAGCCCCAGGAGCCTGCCGCCGACGAAGGCGGCAGCGAGGACCCGGCGGCGGGCGGCCCGCTGGCCGGGCAGGCCGTCGTGGTCACCGGCTCCATGGCCGGCCCCCTCGCGGCGCTGTCACGGAACGAGATGAACGAGCTGATCGAACGGGCCGGCGGAAAAGCATCGTCATCGGTGTCCAAGCGCACCACCCTTCTGGTCGCGGGCGAGAAGGCCGGCTCCAAGCGCGCCAAGGCCGAAGACCTCGGCATCCGCATCCTCGACCCCGAGGAGTTCGCCGTCCTCGTTGCCGACCTCCTCCCCACCGCGTAGTCGGCCTTACCCGGCCGGGAGGCCGGCCGCTCCGGCGCCATCCGGAGAGGCCTTGACCTCATGTGTGCTTCAGGTTGGAGGCTTTCTCGTACGCCGCGGCCGGACCACAGCCGGGCACTTCTCACCTTGGGGGAACTCTCATGTCACGCGCCGCAGTACAGAACCCGGTCCGCCGTTCCGGCTTCGGCTGGTGGAAGACGCTGGCCAGCGGCGCGCTCGGGGCTGCCGCGGTCAATCTGGCCGTCCTCGCCGTCGCAGAGCTGGCCGGTGCCTCGCTCGTCGTCGTCGACGGCGGCGAAGAACACCCGATCACGGTCGGCGGCGTCATCGGATCGTCCGTTGTGCCGCTGGTCGCCGGGGTGGGTGTCGCGCTCCTGCTGGCCCTGTGGAAGCCGGTCTTCCTGCGGATCGCGCAGTACGCGGGCAGTGGGCTGGCACTGCTGTCGGTCGCCGGCCCGCTGTCGTCCGACGCGGACGGCGGCACCGTCGCGGCCCTGTCCCTCATGCACATCACGCTCGGCGTGGCGGTCTTCACCACCCTGCGGTTCCACCGCCGCCATGGCTGACCCGGCGGACGCCGGACCGGGTCGGGGCGGACCGACTCACCCGCAGGGCACGTCGGCGGCCCGGGCGGGCGACCACGGTGTCAGTCGTCGGAGGGTGCGGCGGGTGGGCGGCATCCGGCGCGGGCGGCTTCGCCCTCCGTGCGCGGCCAGTACCGTCCTTCGAGGGCCTCCGCGCTGCGATTGAGCCGGACCAGGACGTCCGCGAGCCGTCGCACGTCCTCGGGGGACCAGTCGGCGACCACGCGGGCCAGGCAGGAGCGGTTGACCTCACGGTCACCCGCCAGCCGGCGCCCGCCTTCGTCGGTGATCCGCAGCTTGCGCGCCATGCCGCCGTCCGGGTCCGCGACGCGCTCGGCCAGTCCGCAGCGCAGCAGCGCGGCCGTCTGGCGGTTCACGGTGGAGGTGTCGAGCCCGAAGGCCTCCGCCAACTGTCCGATGGACATGGGCCCTTGCGTGTCGATCCGGCTGAGCAGCAGGTAGGCCGAGCGCTCCAGGCGTTCGGGGTCACGGTCACGCCGGCCGAGCACCTGGTGGCGCGAGAGCAGCATCAGCTCCCGTTCGAGTTTCTCCAGCACGTCGCCTCCCTGCTCCTTTCCGGCGCTCCATTATCGCCACCCCGCGGCGATATGCATGATACACATCCTGTGTACTATGCACTTCTCGCACGGCTCGTCGCCGCCCCACCCCGACGAGCCACAGCCCCAACCCGGAGGACCCGCATGACCGTCACCACGTCCACCGCCTCCCGCGCGGCCGAGATCCTCTCCCGCCCCGTCACGCTGAACGGCCTGACCGTGCGCAACCGCATCGCCATGGCGCCGATGACGCGCATGTTCTCCCCCGGCGGCGTGCCCGGTGAGGACGTACGGGCGTACTACGCCGGCCGGGCCGCCGCCGGCGTGGGCCTGATCGTCACCGAGGGGACCTACGTCGGCCACGAGTCCGCCGGGCAGAGCGACCGGGTTCCGAGGTTCCACGGCGAGGACCAGCTGGCGGGATGGGCGGAGGTCGCCGCGGCCGTGCACGAGGCCGGCGGCGCGATCGTGCCCCAGCTGTGGCACATAGGCATGGTGCGCAAGCAGGGCGAGGCCCCGTACCCCGACGCGCCCGCCGTCGGCCCCTCCGGCATCCGCGTCGACGGCACCGAGGGAACCGGCAGGGCCATGACCCACGCCGACCTCGACGACGTCATCGGCGCGTTCGCCGACGCCGCCGCGGACGCCGCGCGGATCGGCTTCGACGGCGTCGAACTGCACGGCGCACACGGCTATCTGCTCGACCAGTTCCTGTGGGAGCGCACCAATCGCCGCACCGACGCCTACGGCGGCGACGCGGTGGCCCGCACGAAGTTCGCCGCGGAGATCGTGGCCGCGGTGCGCCAGCGCGTCCCCGCCGACTTCCCGGTGATCTTCCGCTACTCGCAGTGGAAGCAGGACGCCTACGACGCCCGGCTCGCGCAGACCCCGCAGGAGCTGGAGGCGATCCTGGCCCCGCTGGCGGCCGCCGGCGTCGACGCGTTCCATGCCTCCACCCGGCGCTACTGGATCCCGGAGTTCGAGGGGTCGGACCTCAACCTCGCGGGCTGGACCAAGAAGCTCACCGGCCGACCGGCCATCACCGTCGGATCGGTCGGTCTCGACGGCGACTTCCTGCGCTCCTTCGCCGGGGAGGGAGCCGCGCTCGGCGACCTCGACAACCTCCTGGACCGCATGGAACGCGACGAATTCGACCTGGTCGCCGTCGGCCGCGCCCTGCTCCAGGACCCGCACTGGGCGGCGAAGGTCCTCGGCAACCGCTTCGAGGAACTGAGGCCGTACGACGCGGCGGCACTCAGGTCGCTCAGCCACTGACGGCCACCGCCCGGACAGCCGCTCCGCGAACGCCCCGTGACATCGGTCCGCCGATGCCACGGGGCGTTCGCGCTCCGGCTGCCCCGCCCGCGCGGCCGCTCCGGACGCCGCCCGCCCCAGGGGCAACCACCCGCACGGCGATGTAAAGAACTCTTGACACGATGTGCCGGATGCTTGACATTGGTCATGTCCGGTTTTCTTTACATGGGGAGTGGTCGTGGCAATCGAGGAGAAACGCGCGTGGATCATGATCGTGGTCACCCTCGCGTCGTACGGGGCCTACCTGGCGGCCGTCCTCGGGCGGCCGGGCAGCGAGCCCCTCGCCGAAGCGCCGTACGTGGCCGCCCTGCTGTGGACGGTCGGCGCATCCGTCGTCGCCTCGGTCGCGCTGCACATCACCGCCGCGCTCCTCACCCCCGAGGAGGACCGGGCCAAGGACCAGCGCGACCGGGAGATCCACCGCTTCGGTGAGCACGTCGGCCAGTCCTTCGTCGCGATCGGCGGCGTGACCGCGCTCGTGCTGGCGATGGCCGAGGCGGACCAGTTCTGGATCGCCAACACCCTCTACCTCGCCTTCGCGCTGTCGGCTGTGCTCGGCTCCTTGGCGAAGATCGCCGCCTACCGGACGGGGTTCCAGACGTGGTGAGGCCCACGCTCGTGACCAACAGGATCCGGGCCCTGCGCTTCGCCCACGGCGAGATGACCCAGGCCGAGCTGGCCCGCCGGATCGGCGTGACCCGGCAGACCGTCATCGCCATCGAACAGGGCCGGTACTCGCCCTCCCTGGAGAAGGCGTTCCAGATCGCCCGCGTGTTCGCGGTACCGCTCGACGCGGTGTTCCAGTATTCGGAGACAGAGGGAGACCCGTCGTGAAGGCCATGGTGCAGGACGTGTACGGACCGCCCGAGGTCCTGCGCATCGAGGAGACCGAGCGGCCCGTACCGGGCCGCGGCCGGGTACTCGTACGGGTTCACGCAGCCGCCGTGGACCAGGGCGTCTGGCACCTGATGGCGGGCATGCCGTACGCGGTGCGTGCCGCCACGGGCCTGCGGGCGCCCCGGAGCCGCGTGCGGGGCATGGACCTGTCGGGCCGGGTGGAGGCCGTCGGCCCGGGCGTCACGCGGTTCCGGCCCGGCGACGAGGTGTACGGGAGCGGCGAGGGGTCGTTCGCCGAGTACGCGTGCGCCAAGGAGGGAGCCCTGGCGCCGAAGCCGCGGAACCTCGGCTTCGAGGAGGCCGCCGCCGTGCCCGTGTCCGGGTGCAGCGCCCTGCAGGCCCTGCGGAGGACCGGCCGGGTCGAGCCCGGACAGTCGGTGCTGATCCTCGGGGCCTCGGGAGGCGTCGGCTCCTTCGCCGTGCAACTGGCCAAGGCCTTCGGCGCACGCGTCACCGGAGTGTGCAGCGCCGCCAAGGCCGACTTCGTCCGATCCCTGGGCGCGGACGAGGTCATCGACTACGCCGTCGCGGATCCCACCGACGGCAGCCGCCGCTACGACCTCGTCCTCGACATCGCGGGCAACCGCCCCATCGGCCGCCTGCGCGGCGCCCTCACCCCGCGCGGAACCCTCGTCATCGTCGGCGGGGAGGGCGGCGGGCGCTGGCTCGGCGGGAACGAACGGTCCCTCGGGGCCCTGCTGCTGTCTCCCTTCGTCTCCCACCGCCTCCGCCCGCTCACCTCCCTGGTGCGCGCCGGCGATCTGGAGGCCCTCACGGAACTCCTGGAGGCGGGCTCGGTCTCGCCCGCCGTGCACCGCAGTTACCCACTGGCCGGTGTTCCGGACGCCATCCGCGACCTGCGGGAGGGCCGGGTACGCGGGAAGGCCGTGATCCGCCTGTAGCGAGCGCCGGCCCCGGCCGTCCCCGTGCTCCCCGGTTGCGCGGCCGGACTCCCCGTCGGCCGGGCGGTCAGACGCGGTCGAGCCGGTCCGCGCCGTCGAGGATGGCCAGTTCTCCGGGGGTGGCCTGGGACTTCCACTCGGGGGCGACCGTGGCGTACGTGGTGACGTCGTGCCAGCAGCCCTGGGTGCGGAAGAGCTGGCGCAGGGTGGCCTCGGGCTGCAGGCCTGCGGCGCGCATCACCTGCGGCATGAAGTGGTGGTCGCTGCGGTGGCCGGCCCAGATGCGGTGCAGACGCAGATGCCCGAAGCCGTAGGCCATCAGCAGGCGGCCCGCCTCGTGGCCGTGCCCGCGGACGGAAGCGCCGGGAAGCAGGACCAGGCTGGTGAGCATCGCGTTGCTGCCGTAGTCCTCGACGAGCAGTCCCATGGTGCCGACGAGGGCGTCGTCCTCCGGGGCACAGACGGCGAGGGTGTACTTGCGGCGCGGATGGGTGTGCGGCTGGGCGAGGCTCTGGGCGAAGGCGTCGTGGGCCTGGCCCGGGTCCATGCGGTCGATGCCGAGATATCGGGTGAGCACGCGGTGGGTGAGGATCCGGGCGAATGCCTCGTGGTCGCCGGCGTGCAGTTCGCGCAGCCGGAGGTGGTCACCGCGGAGTTCGGGGACTCGGTTCACCGGGTGGCTCCGTGCGGTGCGGGCAGCGGGTGCGCGGCGGGGACGAGGACGTCGAGGTCGATGCAGTGGCGGCCGGACGGCAGCGGCTCGCCGAGCAGGATGCGGCGGGCCGTGTCCGTGACCAGGGCCGCGCCGAGCATGACGCCGCTGGCGAGCTGCGGCCAGCTGGAGAGGGTACGGCCGACGCGGGTGAGCGCGTCGGTCATGGCGGGGCTCAGGCGCTGCTCGTCGACGACGGTGCGGAGGAAGCCGATGGCCGCCTCCCGGTCGAGGTCGCGTACGTCGGCGGCGGTCGTGGCACCGATGCGGCCGTGGAAGAGCGGGCGGTCCCCTTCGAGGTCGAAGCGCTCGACGTCGAGGAGTCCCCGGTCGTTCGTGTCCATGAGGACCGGAATCCTTCGCAGGCGGGCGTGTTCGCGGGCGGCGACCTTGACCCAGGGGGTGTCGCACTCCTCGACCAGCAGGTCCAGGGCGCGGTCACCGTCGCCGACGAAGTCCTCGACGGTCTCTTCGGTGATGCCCCCGCGGTGGACCTCGATGTCCAGGTAGGGATCGAGTTCGTACATGCGCCGGGCGCACAGCACGCTCTTCTCCAGACCGAGTTCGTGCACTCCGACCTGGAGTCGGTTGAGGTTGGACAGGCCGACGCGGTCGAAGTCGGCGAGCCTGAAGGCGCCGCCGACGCCCTCCATCGCACAGGTCACCGCGGCGCTGCTGCCCACCGACAGACCGATGACGCCCACGCGGCGGCGGAGCAGGTCCTGCTGCTGGTCACGGGTGATCTTGTCGCGGTTGCGGTCGGTGCGGACCAGGCGGAACTCGGCCTCGGGCAGCAGGTGCACCAGGCGTCCGGACCACGGGTACCAGATCCAGCGGCCGTACGCGGCGGGCCGCTCGCCCAGGACGTCGGCCACCGCGTCGGCCGGTGACCGGCCGCCGAAGGGGTCCCGGGGGTCCCGGCAGCGCAGGAGTTCGTCAACCTGCTCCTCGATCCGGTCGTGGACCTCGCGCAGGCGGGCGGACGCGCTCAGCGCGGTGAGGGTTGCGGCGTCGTCGGGGCGTGCGGGGTCCAGCACGACCGGACGAAACGATTCGCTCGCTTCGCGGGCGGAAGGCAGCGCGAAGCGGTCCGGCGCGGCGCCGGACTCGATGGTGTGAGTCATGGCCCGGACGCTAGCAACCGGACGATCTTGAAGGAGCGGACATCACCCGCGGGCGCACGCTCGAATTGATCTTCTACTGAACGCGCCTCCCGCGCGCCGTATGCGCCCCCTTCCCCGACGGCCCGGGCGGGGGGCACCACGGATCGAGAGACCCCTGGAGGACTGTGCCCGGCGGTCGGGTGGAAAACCCGGTGCGTGGCCGGGGCCGGAAACGCGTAAGGTCTTCCTGTTGATCAGGGGGAGAAGGTATTGATGCAGGTCAGAACCAGACGTGGATTCCTCGGCGCGTCCGCGGCGATCGCCGTGGCGTCGTCCGTCGGCGCTTGCGGAGCACGGCGTGGCGGCGCGCCGCAGGCCACGGACCCGCTCGACGTGTCGGCGACGGCCAACCTGCCCGCGGCCCGGGAGTCGCTGGCCGCGGACGGCACCACCATCGTGATCGGCAACCCGTCCGCTCCCCTGTCGGTACGGGTCTACGAGGACCTGAGCTGTCCGGCCTGCGCCGATTTCGAATTGGCAGGCAACGGCCCCTACCTGAAGCAGGCCGCCCGCAACGACGCACTGCAACTGCAGTTCACCCTGGGGTCCTTCCTCGGCCCGGGGTCGAAGTTCGCCGCGAACGCACTGCGCGCCGCCGTGGACCACAACAGGTTCGCCAAATACCACGAGGTGCTGTACCGCCACCAGGCCAAGGTGCGCAAGGCCGGCGGTTTCACCAGGGACCGGCTGCTGACCCTGGCCGTCAAGGTGCCGGGCCTGCGCGGCCCGGAGTTCGACGCGGCCGTGCTGGAGACCAAGCACCGGGACTTCGTGGAGGCCGCGGACGAGGCGATGGCCGCGTCGCCTGCCGAGGGGACCCCCACCATGGCGGTCAACGGCGTCCCGGTGCCGACGGACAGCCGCGGGCTCTACGACGACCGCGACCGCCTCTACCGCCACCTGCGCAAGGCGGCGGCCCGGTCCTAGACCGAGGCACGGAGCGACCGCGCGCCGCTCTCTGCGCGCCCCCGGGCCGGTCGCGCCCGGCCCGCCGCCCGGCGCCGTCGAACCGGGCGGTCGGGGACGCCCCGCCGGGGCGCACGACCCCGGGCGGCCGCAGCCCCCGCCGGATGCGGGCGCCGTACCCACCCCGATCCGGCACCGACCCTCCCGCGTGCGGTCTCCGGCGCCTCCCCGGCGTCTCCCGGGGCCAGCGGCGCCTTCCGCGGCGGGGATTACGACACCCTCGCCGCCGTCCCGGCTCCCACCGCCGGGGCTCACCGGTCGGGGCGTTCGCCATCCGGGGAGGCAGGGTCATCGCGCTCGACACCCCACCGCCCAGGGGCGCACCGAGCGCCCGTCACGCCCTCCAACCGAGCGTCATCGGCGGCCGCCGGGCCTCCTCCACCCCGGTCACCACGCACCCCTCCGCGCCAACTGGCGGACTCCGCACGGAAGCCGACGGGTCGGCAGGCGGGAACGGCGCACGACCCCTCACCGGTCGTGACGGAGAGAATTCAGGAGGTAGCAATTAGATGAATTCCTGACTGAATTCCCGTCAACAAGCTTCCGCATCATATCTCGATTTGATAACAACCCGGCCCCAAAGGACTGGACCTTTACCGCGCAACGCGCGTAACTGGCTTGCTTTAAAGGCTAGTTGAGTGTTCGTCAAATTATGCCGACAGGTAACGGAATGATTTCCTGGACCGCGCCCCCGTTTGTCCGAATTCTCCGCGGCATTCGTCTGGCAGGCTTCCGCGAACCCGCTAGTCCGACATCGATTTGAGGTGCCCATGACAGGCCGTCGCAGACGTGCAGCCGACCACCGCCGCAAACCCAGGCGGTTGATACTCGCCACCGCCGCCGTGGCAGCAGGAGCGGTAATAGCCGCGGGCATCGCCTACTCCGGGCTCGGCGACGGCGCCCAGGCCGCCGACACCGTCGAGGCCGCCGCCTCCGCTCCGGCCGCCGCGCCCGCCCGGGACGAGGAGCCGGAACCCCTCGCCGCGGCCCCCTCCAACGAGAACGCGCGCGGCATGGTCTACGACGGCCTCCAGCCCGCACCCAAGGGCGACCGCTGCGTCGGCGTCTACCGCACCGGGGACGGGCACTGCACCCATGGCCCCGACGCGCCGCCCAAGGGCGTCGACATCACCAAGGACATCCCGCCGGCCGTGAAGGAGACCGCCCCGGCGGCCGACCCGGCCAAGCCGTCGACCGACGACCCGGCCACCAAGGAAGGCGGCGGGCGTCCTCAGGACGCGCCCGCCGCCGACGCCGCGGCGACCAAGGAGACCGCGCCCCAGCCGGCGGCCACCGAGGGCGGCCAGGCCGTCGCGGCGGGCCCCGCGGGCCAGACCGTCCAGTGCGACGGCGACGGCAGCACCGGCAACCGCGTGCAGGTCGTGTACGTCCACGCCCCCGGCAAGGACCGCTACTCCGAGTACGTAGCCTCGTTCCGCAAGTGGGCGGCCGACGCCGACCTCATCTACTCGGCGAGCGCCAAGGAGACCGGCGGCGTACGCCACATCCGCTACGTCACCGCTGCGGACTGCACGCCGACCGTGCTCAACATCGAGCTCCCGGCCAACGCCCTGGGCGAGTTCAGTGCGACCAACAGGGCGCTCGCCGCCAAGGGCCTGGACCGCCGCGACCGCAAGTACATGATCTTCGCCGACAGCCAGGTCTACTGCGGCATCGGCACCTTCGCCGGCGACGAGCGTCCCGGCCAGTCGAACCAGAGCAACTTCGGCCCGTCCTACGGACGCACCGACTCCGGCTGCTGGGGCGGTCACACCGCCGCGCACGAGCTCGGCCACAACCTGGGCGCCGTCAACAACAGCGCCCCGAACACCAGCCGCGGCGCGCACTGCACCGACGAGTACGACGTCATGTGCTACTCGGACACTCCGTACTACCCGAAGATGCGCAACATCTGCACCAACAAGGCGTCCGAGAACATCCTGGACTGCAACCACGACGACTACTTCCACACCAGTCCCAAGCCCGGCAGCTACCTGGCCACGCACTGGAACATCGCCGACAACCAGTTCCTGATGAAGACCAAGGGCGGCGGTGGCGGCGGCACGGACCCCGGCCCGAACCCGAACCCGAGCCCGACGCCCACGAAGAAGCCGAGCCCGACCCCGACCAAGAAGCCCACGGGCGGACCGACCGCGACCGCGGCCCAGATCCAGTCCAACTCCGTCGTGGTGAGCTGGCCCAAGGTCGAGGGAACCGCCTGGTACCAGGTCGTGCTGAACGGCAAGCACCTGGCCTGGGTCCAGTCCCAGGTGCTGCGCATCTACAACCTCCAGCCCAACACCTCGTACACGGTGACCGTGTCGGCCCGTGACGGCTCCGGCCGCGACAGCGGCCCCGGCAAGGCCGCGACCTTCCGTACGACCGGGGCCGGCGGCGGCACGACCACCCCCGGCAGCCGTTACACGCTCGGCAACGGCAGCACCGGCATGGCGGCGGAGGTGTGGGGCGGCCGCACGGCCGACGGCACCGTGCTCGTCGGCGGCCGCGCCAACGGCTACGCCCAGCAGCAGTGGTACTTCGACGACGCGGGCAGCGGCCAGATCCGCATCCGGTCCGCGGTCTCGGGCAAGTGCCTCCAGCCGGGCAGCACGGTCGCGCAGGGCATGTGGGTCTCGCAGCAGCCCTGCGACAGGAACAGTCGCGCGCAGGCCTGGAAGCTGACGTCCCGCGGCGGCGCGGTGACCGTCACGGACCCGAGCGGCGGTTTCGCACTGACCGTCAGCAACCGCCCCTACTACGGGTACTGGCTGCTCGACCTCCAGCGTGCGGACGGCCGCGCGGCGCAGGCCTGGACCCTCCAGAAGTCCGGCTGAGCGCTCCCGCCACGCCCGGTGGCCCAGGCGCGTCCGCGCCGGGGCTCCGGGGCCACCCCGTGACGCCGTGATCCCGCCCCCGGCGGACGGCCGCCCC
>NZ_JBHYMC010000087.1:17116-20770 GCF_042742535.1 Streptomyces sp. NPDC058880 | reverse complement strand
CGACCCGCACTGCGGGTCGCGGCCTTCGCCGTGTCGGGACCGGCGGCGGTCAGTACCGGGGGCGCCGGAAGTAGTCGCCGGCCTTGGCCAGACCGATCACGATGGTCAGGCCGAGGGCGAGGGACACCAGGGACGGCAGCACGGCGAGGAAGACGACGCCGGCCGCGTCGTTCTCGCTCGCATCGAGCGCGACCAGGTACAGGAGCACGCCGGGCGCGGCGAAGAGGGTCTGGAGCGAGCCGAAGATGATGCCGGAGACGCGCACCCCGCCCCGGCCCTTGGCCAGCTTGGCCGCGGTCAGGATGGGCCACAGGGCGTAGGCGATGACGAGCAGGCCCACGACGACGCCGGCGGTCCCGGCGATGGCACCGGCGTCCTCCGCCGAGGAGCCGGAGTAGCCGGTGCCGGAGCTCGACATCGCCGAGGCGAACAGGGCGCCGACGACGATGAGGAACAGGCCGCCCAGTACATGCAGGGCGCCGATGACGAAGAGGACGACGCGGGCCGCCTTCGCCCCGCCGGGCATCTCCACGGGGACGCCCGGACCGCCCGGGAATCCGGCGGGCCCGCCGGGGTAGCCCTGCGCAGCCTGCTGGGGGTAGCCGTAGCCGCCCTGCGGGGCCTGCTGGGGGTAGCCGTAGCCGGGCTGCGCCTGCGGCTGCTGTCCGTACGGGCTGTGCGGGTCGCCGAAACTCATCTGGGGTGTTCCTCCGTGGAAGTGCAGGGACGCACGGCAATGAGCGCGGAGGAATCCTGCACGGTGCGGTCCGCCCCCCGGCACTGCCCGCGGCACTCAGTCGTTTCATCGTGGTCCGGCCTGCGAGGCCTTGTCCAGTTGGCGGTCCCGGCACCCGTCACTTGTTGTGCAAGTGCAATGAACCCTGCGGTTCCGCGAGCACCTTGACTGGAACCCGGGCCACCTCATCCGGGAGGATGGGGGCATGACCGCCCAGATTCTCGATGGCAAGGCCACCGCGGCCGCGATCAAGTCAGAACTGACCGCCCGTGTGGCGGCCCTGAAGGCCCGGGGCATCACCCCCGGCCTCGGCACCCTGCTCGTCGGGGACGATCCGGGCAGCCGCTGGTACGTCAACGGCAAGCACAAGGACTGCGCCGAGGTCGGCATCGCCTCCATCCAGCGCGAACTGCCCGCGACGGCCTCCCAGGAGGACATCGAGGAGGTCGTGCGGGAGCTCAACGCCAATCCGCAGTGCACCGGATACATCGTCCAACTCCCGCTCCCCAAGGGCATCGACACCAACCGGGTCCTGGAGCTGATGGACCCGCTGAAGGACGCCGACGGGCTGCACCCCACCTCCCTCGGCAGGCTCGTGCTGAACGAGCCGGGCCCGCTGCCCTGCACCCCGTACGGAATCGTCGCGCTGCTGCGCCACCACGGCGTCGAGATCGACGGGGCGCACGTCGTCGTCCTCGGCCGGGGGATCACCGTCGGCCGGTCCATCGGCCTGCTGCTGACCCGCAAGTCCGAGAACGCCACCGTGACGCTGTGCCACACCGGTACGCGCGACCTCTCGGGGCTGCTGCGCCAGGCGGACATCGTCGTCGCCGCGGCCGGAGTGCCGCACCTGGTCAAGCCCGAGGACGTGAAGCCGGGCGCGGCCGTGCTCGACGTGGGCGTCAGCCGTGACGAGGCCGGAAAGATCGTCGGCGACGTGCACCCCGGTGTCGCCGAGGTCGCCGCGTGGATCTCGCCAAACCCGGGCGGCGTCGGCCCGATGACCCGCGCCCAGCTGCTCGTCAACGTCGTCGAGGCGGCGGAGCGGACCGGCAGTGCGCACTGAACCGGGTGCCGAGCACGTGAACGGGAGCGGCACGGCCAGGTCCCGCCGCTTTCCGTCCATCACGCGGGACACGGCCCGACCCGAGGGCAGCGGCCGGGCCGTCCCCGGCGCCGTGTCCACCCCCGCCCGCCAGTGGCCGATGCTCAGCGTGCTCGCCGCGACCGCGGTGGGGCTGCTGACCACCGCGCTCGGGCAGGCCCGGGCCGGGTGCCTGGTGATCGGCGTGGCGCTGATCGCGGCGGCGGTGCTGCGGCGGGTGCTGCCCTCGGTGGGCATGCTCGCGGTGCGCTCCCGCTTCACGGACATGATCACGTACGGGGTGCTGGGCGTGGCGATCACGTTGCTCGCGCTGGTGATGGAGCCCAGGCCGCTGCTGGAGATCCCGTTCCTGGAGAGCGCGGTCCGCTTCACCGTGAGGTGAGCCGCGACGAGGTGAGCACTGAGGTGAGGGCAGCCGTGCGTCGCCGACGCCGGGCCCGCCGTCTGCGAGGCGTCCCCCCCCGTGACGTGCACGGCGACGCCCTCGTGGGAGGGGGGCCGGATCGGATCTTCCCGGTCGAACGCAGGCCCGGGAACCGGCTCCGCCTTCGAAACGCCGGGGTCCGTGTGCCGCGCACCACAGGGACCCGGGGGTTGGGCCGCGTCCGGGTCGGATAGCCTGACCGCGGATGTCTCTTCACGTCAAGATTTACAGGGGAGCGGCGTCCTCCAGCACATGGGGCAGGGACGCCCCACCGCCAGCTGTCTAACGGAGAAGGCCATGACCCGCACTCCTGTGAATGTCACCGTCACCGGCGCCGCCGGCCAGATCGGCTACGCGCTGCTCTTCCGTATCGCGTCCGGCCACCTGCTCGGCGCGGACGTGCCGGTCAAGCTCCGGCTCCTGGAGATCCCCCAGGGAATGAAGGCCGCCGAGGGCACCGCCATGGAGCTCGACGACTGCGCCTTCCCGCTGCTCGCCGGCATCGACATCTTCGACGACCCGAACAAGGGCTTCGACGGCGCCAACGTCGCGCTGCTCGTGGGCGCCCGTCCGCGTACCGCGGGCATGGAACGCGGTGACCTGCTCGCCGCCAATGGCGGCATCTTCAAGCCGCAGGGCCAGGCCATCAACGCGCACGCCGCAGACGACATCAAGGTCCTGGTCGTGGGCAACCCGGCCAACACCAACGCGCTCATCGCGCAGGCCGCCGCCCCGGACGTACCGGCCGAGCGCTTCACCGCGATGACCCGCCTGGACCACAACCGCGCGATCTCGCAGCTGGCCGCCAAGACCGGTGCCGCCGTCTCCGACATCAAGCGCCTCACGATCTGGGGCAACCACTCGGCGACCCAGTACCCGGACATCTTCCACGCGGAGATCGCCGGCAAGAACGCCGCCGAGGTCGTGGCCGACCAGGCGTGGCTCGCCGACACCTTCATCCCGACCGTCGCCAAGCGCGGTGCCGCGATCATCGACGCCCGCGGTGCGTCCTCCGCGGCCTCGGCCGCCAACGCCGCCATCGACCACGTGCACACCTGGGTCAACGGCACCGCCGAGGGCGACTGGACCTCGATGGGCATCCCGTCGGACGGCTCCTACGGCGTCCCGGCCGGCCTGATCTCCTCCTTCCCCGTCACCTGCAAGGACGGCGCGTACGAGATCGTCCAGGGCCTGGACGTCAACGAGTTCTCCCGCGCCCGCATCGACGCCTCCGTCAAGGAGCTGTCGGAGGAGCGCGACGCGGTCCGCGAGCTCGGCCTGATCTGATCCGTCGCCCCTCCCCGAGGGGCGCGGAACCGCTTGGCCAGCTCGGCGAGCAGCACGCACCGAAGCGCCCCGGCCCCACCAGGCCGGGGCGCTTCGGCGTTC
>NZ_JBHYMC010000087.1:0-17016 GCF_042742535.1 Streptomyces sp. NPDC058880 | reverse complement strand
CGGCCTGACCGGCCTGACCGGCCTGACCGGCCTGACCGGCCTGACCGGCCTGACCGGCCTGACCGGCCTGACCGGCCTGACCGGCCTGACCGGCCTGACCGGCCGACCCTGGCCGGGGCCGGGGATTTCGGCCTCCGGCCCGGCTCAGGCCTTGTACATGCCGGGCTTGTAGTGGCCCGGCACCATGCGGGTGGTCACACCGAAGCGGTTCCACACGTTGATCGTCGCGATCACCGTGATCAGCTGGGCCAGCTCGCGTTCCTCGAAGTGCACCGCGGCCTTCGCGTACACCTCGTCGGGCACGAAACCGTCGGTCAGGACGGTGACGGCCTCGGTCAGCTCGATCGCTGCGAGCTCCTTCTCGGTGTAGAAGTGCCGCGACTCCTCCCAGGCGGCCAACTGCACGATGCGCTCGACGCTCTCGCCCGCGGCGACCGCGTCCTTGGTGTGCATGTCGAGGCAGAAGGCGCAGTGGTTGATCTGCGAGGCGCGGATCTTGACGAGCTCGACGAGGGACGGATCCAGGCCCTTCTTGGAGGCGATCTCCAGAGCCAGGACGGCCTTGTAGGCCTCGGGGGCGAGCTTCGCCAGGTTCATGCGGGGCGTGTGCTCGGGGGCATGGGCATGGGCGTGGGCGTGGGCATGCGGGTGGGTGTGGGAGTCGGTCTGCGGGTGGGCCTGCCGGCCTTCTGCGGTGGTGGTCATGTGCTCCACCGTAGGAGGCAGGCGGCCCGCCGGTATGGTCCATATCCATGACGGATCCTTGGGCCACTTTCGGCGCCGACCTGCACCTGGAGCTCTCCGCCGGGCGCGGCTTGCGGGCCGGGCTGACCGAGGCGCTGCGCGAGGCCGCGCGCAGCGGGCGGCTGGCGGCCGGCACCCGGCTGCCGTCCTCCCGCACCCTCGCCGCGGATCTGGGCATCGCCCGCAACACGGTCGCCGAGGCGTATGCCGAGCTCGTCGCCGAGGGCTGGCTCACAGCCCGCCAGGGCTCGGGCACGCGGGTCGCCCGGCGGGCGCGCCCGCGCCGGGCGGCGACCGCCGCCCCGGTCCGGCGCGCCGTGCGCGGCGGACCGGCCTACAGCCTGCTCCCCGGCAGCCCCGACCTGGGCGGATTCCCGCGCGCGGCCTGGCTGTCGGCGGCCCGGCGGGCACTGACCGACGCCCCGAACGAGGCCTTCGGCTACGCCACCGACGGCCGCGGCCGCGTCGAGCTGCGGAAGGCGCTGGCGGGCTACCTGGCACGGGCGCGCGGCGTGTACGCGGACCCGGACCGGATCGTGCTGTGCGCGGGGTTCCTGCACGGGCTGAAGCTGCTCGCGGCGGTGCTGCGGGCGCGCCGGGTCCGGGAGGTCGCGGTGGAGGGGTACGGCCTGGACTTCCACCGGGCCGAGCTGGTGGGGGCCGGGCTGCGGACCAGGCCGCTCGGGGTGGACGAGGAGGGGGCCCGTACCGGGGAGCTGACGGCCGCGGCGGGCGCGGTGCTGCTGACACCGGCCCACCAGTTCCCGACGGGCGCGGCCCTGACCCCGGCCCGCCGGGCGGCAGCGGTCGACTGGGCCCGGACCACCGGCGGCCTGATCCTGGAGGACGACTACGACGGGGAGTTCCGCTACGACAGGCAGCCGGTGGGAGCCCTGCAGGGCCTGGATCCGGACCGGGTGGTGTACCTCGGCACGGCCAGCAAGTCGCTCGCCCCGGGGCTGCGGATCGGCTGGATGGTCCTCCCGGCGGACCTGGTGGAGGAGGTGGCCGCCGCGAAGGGGTACACCGACTGGACCTCCAGCGCCCCGGACCAGCTGACGCTGGCGGAGTTCATCGAATCCGGGGCGTACGACCGTCATGTGCGCGGGATGCGGCTGCGCTACCGGCGGCGGCGGGACGAGCTGGTGGCGGCGGTGGCGGGCCGGGTCGCGGGCGTGTCCGGGATCGCGGCGGGCCTGCACGCGGTGCTGGATCTCCCGGCGGGCACGGAGCGGTCGGTGCTGCAGTCGGCGGCCTGGCAGGACCTGGCCCTGCACGGGCTCTCCGCCTTCCGCCATCCGCAGGCCGAACTCCCGCCGCGGGACGCGCTGGTCGTCGGCTACGGGACCCCGTCGGACAGTGCCTGGTCCCCGACCCTCGCGGCACTGGTCGCGGCGCTGCCGTGACCTGTCATGTGCCCGGCGCGGCGCCGGGCCGGAAGCTCTGCCCGGGGCCCCGCGGGGCGAGACCCCGCCCCGCACCGACACACCGGCGCGGCGGGCGGCCGGGTGGCCGGGTGGCCGGGCGGGCTCAGGACGGCGCTGACGCCGGGGCCGACGGCGGCTCCGGTTCGCCGAAGCGGGAGAGGGCCAGGGAGCCGGCGACCGCCACCGCGAAGCCGGTCACCGCCAGCCACGACAGGCCCTCTCGGGTGCGGTCGCCGAGCCAGGCCACGCCCACCGCCGCCGGGCCGATGGTCTCTCCCAGCACTAGGCCCGCCGTCGCGACCGTCACCGAGCCCCGGGCCAGCGCCGAGGTCAGCAGCAGGAACCCCGCCGCCCCGCCGAGCAGGAGCGCGTACAGGGCCGGATTGGCGAGATCGGTCACCGAGTCGACGAGCCGCACCGAGATCTCCACCACACCGAAGCCGGTGCCCGATCCCAGCCCGAGCACCAGCGCCCGGGGCCCGTCCGGCAGCCCGCCCGCGACCGCGCCGACCAGCAGCACCAGCACCGCCACCCCCAACAGCCCCAGCTTCAGCGCCGGCGAACCCGTCGCGCTGCCCTCCTCCCCGGACGCGAAGCCCAGCATCAGCAGCCCCGCGCACACCACGGCCACCGCGCACCACTCCCGCCGGGACAACCGCACCGCCATCAGCCGCGAGGCGACCACCGCCGTCACGGCCAGACTGGCGGCCAGCGCGGACCCGACGACGTAGATCGGCACGTGCCGCAGCGCGATGATCTGCAGGACGAAGCCGGTGCCGTCCAGGACGAGGCCCAGCACGTAGCGCCACTGCCGCGCGGCCCGCAGCAGCAGCGCCGCGTCCACCCCGGACCCGCTGCCGGGCTCCACCGCCCGTGTCGCGACGGCCTGAAGTACGGACGCCGTACCGAAGCACACCGCCGCACCGAGTGAGCAAATCATCCCAATCAGCACGAACTGACTTTAGGTCACGGATCTCACGGCGGCCGGATTCCATCGGCCGGGGGCCCCGCTCTAGTCTGTCGGGAGCACGCCAGGTTCCAGGGGGAGCAGCAGACATGGACATCAGCAGCACCAACCAGCGCCGGATGCGCTCCGGCGCCGTCGCCCTCGGAGGCATGGGTCTGCTTGCGGCCACCCTGGTGGCTTGCGGAAGCAGCGACGAGCCGGACCGCCGCTGTGCGTCCCGCTCCACGCTGAAACACCTGAACAGCAAGGAGTGCAGGAGCGGCGGAAGCGGCGCGTACTACTACGGCGGCCACGTCAGCAACGGCAAGGTCACCGGCGGAAGCTTCGACAAGTCCGCCGTCACCCGCGGCGGCATCGGCGGCCACTCCAGCTCCAGCGGCGGCTGATCGCCCGATGCAGCGGCACACCATCGAGCCCCGCGCCGACTGGCAGAAGACGGTCGAGGAGCAGGGGCTGATCTACCCCCTCACCCGCTACCCCGACGACTCGCTGCGCCCCTACTGGGACGAGAGCGCCTACTACTCCTTCTCCCTCCCCGAGGTCGAGGCCCTGGAGGACGTCGTCGAGGATCTGCACGCGATGTGCCTGGCCGCGGCCGCGCACATCATCGAGCACGACCGCTTCGCCGACCTCGGCATCACCGACCCGAAGCTCGCCGCGATGATCGCCGAGTCCTGGCGCCGCCGTGCCGAGCAGCCCTTCGTCTACGGGCGCTTCGACCTGCGCTACGACGGCACCGGCAGCCCGGCCAAGATGCTGGAGTACAACGCCGACACGCCGACCTCGCTCGTGGAGGCCGCCAGCGCGCAGTGGTTCTGGATGGAAGAGCGCTTCCCCGGAGCCGACCAGTGGAACTCCCTCCACGAACGCCTCGTCGACGCCTGGCGCCGCCAGGCGGAGCTGCTGCCCCCCGGCCTGCTGCATTTCGCGCACTCCGAGACCGACGAGATCGGCGAGGACCTGATGACGGTCGCCTACCTCCAGGAGACCGCCGACCAGGCCGGCCTGCAGACCCACGCCCTGTCCGTGGAGCAGATCGGCTGGGACAGCCTGTCCGGGCGGTTCGTCGACGACCGGCTCCGGTTCATCCGCAGTTGCTTCAAGCTCTACCCGTGGGAGTGGCTGGCGACCGACGAGTTCGGCCCGCAGGTCCTCGACACCTACGACCACGGCGGCGGCTCCGGCACCACGGCCTGGATCGAGCCGCTGTGGAAGATGCTGCTCTCCAACAAGGCGCTGCTTGCGATCCTGTGGGAGCTCTTCCCGGAGCACCCGAACCTGCTGCCCGCCTACCTCGACGGGCCGCGCGAACTCGCGGAGCCCGGATCGGCCGGCTACGTGGCCAAGCCCCTCCTCGGCCGCGAGGGCGCGGGCGTCACCCTCCACGAGCCGGGCCCGGACGGCGAGCCGTTCGTAGCGGAGCCGGGGGAGCGGTACTGCTTCCAGGGACTGGCTCCGCTGCCCGACTTCGACGGCAACCGGGTGGTGCTCGGCGCGTGGGTGGTCGAGGACGAGGCGGCGGGGCTCGGCATCCGCGAATCCGCGGGGCCGGTCACGGACGCGTACGCCCGCTTCCTGCCCCACGTCATCGTCTAGTGCGGTGACCGGAAGGGTTCACCGCCTTACGGTCCCCGGCACGGCAGCAGACGTACTGCCCGGCAAGGCCGGGGACGCGGCGGCGGGCGTGCGTGCCGGCCGCCGCGGGACGGGCGGGACCGTCGCGACACGCCCCGGCGCTGGGGCCTATCCGCCGAGCACCGACCGGAGCTGGTCCAGGCCCCAGTCCAGATCCTCCTTGGTGATCACCAGCGGCGGGGCGATCCGGATCGTCGATCCGTGGGTGTCCTTCACGAGCACCCCGAGCTCCATCAGCTTCTCGGAGATCTCCCGGCCCGTACCGCGGGACGGGTCGATGTCGACGCCCGCCCACAGCCCCCGGCCGCGTACGGCGGTCACCGCGCCCCCGCCGACGAGCAGGTTTAGCTCGCGGTGGAGGTGGTCGCCCAGTTCGGTGGCCCGCTGCTGGAACTCGCCGGTCCGCAGCATCGCGATCACCTCCAGGGCGACGGCGCACGCGAGCGGGTTCCCCCCGAAGGTGGAGCCGTGCTGGCCGGGTCCGAACACCCCCAGCACGTCCCGGTCGGCGACCACCGCCGACACCGGCACCACACCGCCGCCGAGCGCCTTGCCGAGGATGTAGACGTCCGGGACGACGCCCTCGTGCTCGCAGGCGAAGGTCCGGCCGGTCCGGCCGAGCCCCGACTGGATCTCGTCGGCCATGAAGAGCACGTTCCGCTCGCGGGTCAGCTCCCGTACGCCGGCCAGGTACCCGGCGGGCGGCACCAGCACCCCCGCCTCGCCCTGGATCGGCTCCAGCAGCACGGCCACGGTGTTCTCCGTGACGGCGTGCGACAGCGCGGTGAGGTCCCCGTACGGGACGATCTCGAAGCCGGGCGTGTACGGCCCGAAGTGGTCGCGGGCGTCGTGGTCGGTCGAGAAGGACACGATCGTCGTGGTCCGGCCGTGGAAGTTGTCGGCGGCCACCACGATCTTGGCGTGCCCGTCCGGGACGCCCTTGACCTCGTAACCCCACTTGCGGGCGGTCTTCACCGCCGTCTCCACCGCCTCCGCGCCGGTGTTCATGGGCAGCACCATCTCCTTGCCGCACAGCGCGGAGAGTTCGGTGCAGAAGTCGGCGAACCGGTCGTGGTGGAAGGCGCGCGAGGTGAGCGTCACCCGTTCCAGCTGGGCCCGCGCCGCGTCGATCAGACGGCGGTTGCCGTGCCCGAAGTTGAGCGCGGAGTACCCGGCGAGCATGTCGAGGTATCTGCGACCCTCCACGTCGGTCATCCACGCGCCTTCCGCGGTCGCGACGACGACGGGCAGCGGGTGGTAGTTGTGCGCGCTGTGCGCGTCGGCGGAGCGGATGGCAGCAGCTGTTGTCGACACGGGGTCTCCGATCGTCCGTCTGGCCGGTGAAGCGGTGAAGCGGTGAAGCGGTGAAGCGGTGAAGCGGTGACGAGGGTGGCGCCACCTTCTTATCGTCGCTCGTATCCCGGACGCGGAAACCTGCCCCGCGGCGCGCCCGCTAAGGTGTTCGGTACGCACGGCGACTGGCGTACGGGGAACCAACTCCGGGGGAGTCGTGCGCGCTCGACCGCATCAGGGCCGCTCGCCTGGGCCTCGCGGGGTACCGATCACATCGACCCCGGAGGAGCCCGCCGTGTCCGCGAGCCGCCATCCCGCCCTGTCCGCGACCGATCCGGAACTGGCGTCACACGTCGCCGCGGAGGAAGTCCTCCAGGCGGAGACCCTGCGCCTGATCCCCAGCGAGAACTACGTGTCCGCGGCCGTCCTGGAGGCCTCCGGGACCGTGCTGCAGAACAAGTACAGCGAGGGGTACCCGGGCCGCCGCTACTACGAGGGCCAGCAGAACATCGACCGGGTCGAGGCACTGGCGATCGAGCGGGCCAAGGGCCTGTTCGGCGTGGACCACGCCAACGTGCAGCCGTACTCCGGCTCCCCGGCCAACCTGGCCGTGTACCTGGCCTTCGCGCAGCCCGGCGACACGGTCATGGGCATGGCCCTGCCGATGGGCGGCCACCTGACGCACGGCTGGGGGGTCTCGGCGACGGGCTCGTGGTTTCGCGGCGTGCAGTACGGCGTCCGCGCCGACACGGGTCTGATCGACTACGACGCGGTGCGCGAGCTGGCCCTCGCCGAGCGGCCCAAGCTGATCTTCTGCGGCGGCACCGCCCTGCCGAGGACCATCGACTTCGCCGCCTTCGCGGAGATCGCGCGCGAGGCGGGCTCGGTCCTGGTCGCGGACGTCGCCCACATCGCCGGCCTGATCGCGGGCGGCGCGCACCCGTCCCCGGCGGGGCACGTGGACGTCATCTCCACCACGACCCACAAGACCCTGCGCGGTCCCCGCGGCGCGATGCTGATGTGCCGCGAGGAGCACGCGAAGGCGATCGACAGGGCGGTTTTCCCCGGCCTGCAGGGCGGTCCGCACAACCAGACCACGGCCGGCATCGCGGTGGCCCTGCACGAGGCCGCCCAGCCGTCCTTCGTCCGGTACGCGCACGCGGTCGTCGCCAACGCCCGGGCGCTGGCCGCCGCCCTGCTGGAGCGTGGCTTCGACCTGGTGTCGGGCGGTACGGACAACCACCTGATCCTGATCGACCTGACGGGCAAGGAGGTGCCGGGCAAGGTCGCCGCCAAGGCCCTGGACCGGGCGGGGATCGTCGTGAACCACAACACGGTGCCGTTCGACCCGCGCAAGCCGTTCGATCCCTCGGGGGTGCGGATCGGCACACCGTCCCTGACCTCGCGCGGGCTGTCCACGGAGCACATGCCGCTGGTGGCCGACTGGATCGCCCGCGCGGTCGACGCGGCCGCGCGGCCCGACGAGACGGCGCTCAAGGCGATCCGGGCCGAGGTCGCCGATCTGATGGCCGCCTTCCCGGCGCCGGGCCTTCCGCTGTCGTAGCCCTGCGGCGCCGCCGCCGGGGGTTCCGCGCCCCCGGAGCGCCGCCCCCGGTCCCCGCTGCTGCTGCCGGGCCGGGGGCGGCGCGCCCCGACGGGTCCCGGCCGGTGGCGGGCCCGAGCCGGCCCCCGCACCTGAGAGAATGGGGCCATGGCTTCTGATCGTCCTCGCGCGCTCTCCGGCATCCAGCCCACCTCCGGTTCGTTCCACCTCGGGAACTACCTCGGAGCGATCCGCCAGTACGTCGCCCTCCAGGAGACGCACGACGCGTTCTACATGGTCGTCGACCTGCACGCGATCACCGTGCCGCAGGACCCGAAGGACCTGCGCGCGAACACCCGCCTGTCGGCCGCGCAGCTGCTGGCCGCCGGCCTGGACCCCGAGCGCTGCACGCTCTTCGTCCAGAGCCACGTCCCCGAGCACGCGCAGCTCGGTTGGGTGATGAACTGCATCACCGGCTTCGGCGAGGCCAGTCGGATGACCCAGTTCAAGGACAAGTCCGCCAAGGGCGGCGTCAACAGCGCCAGTGTCGGCCTCTTCACGTACCCGATCCTCCAGGTCGCCGACATCCTGCTCTACCAGGCGAACGCGGTTCCCGTCGGCGAGGACCAGCGCCAGCACATCGAGCTGACCCGCGACCTGGCCGAGCGCTTCAACCAGCGCTTCGGCCCGACCTTCACCCTCCCGCAGGCGCACATCGTCAAGGAGGTCGCGAAGATCTACGACCTCCAGGACCCGGCGATCAAGATGTCGAAGTCGGCGTCGTCGCCCAAGGGCCTGATCAACCTCCTCGACGAGGCCAAGGTCACCGAGAAGAAGATCAAGAGCGCGGTCACGGACACCGAGGCCGAGATCCGCTTCGACGCCGAGAAGAAGCCCGGCGTCAGCAACCTGCTCACGATCTACTCCACCCTCACGGGCGAGTCCATCCCCGCCCTGGAGGAGCGGTACGCCGGCAAGGGCTACGGCGCGCTGAAGACGGACCTGGCCGCCGTGATGGTCGATTTCGTCACACCTTTCAAGCAGCGCACCCAGGAGTACCTGGACGACCCGGAGACGCTGGACTCGCTCCTGGCCAAGGGCGCGGAGAAGGCAAGGGCGGTCGCCGCGGAGACACTCGCGCAGGCCTACGACCGCCTGGGCCTGCTGCCCGCCAAGCACTGACGAACGCAACTACGGACGGACCGCTCTGGCACGAAGAGGGGTCCTGGCCCCACACTGGGGCGGCAGGCGTCCACAGGGACAAGCGGAGGAGAGACACGTGGGGACCGTAACGCTCGGCGTTTCGATCGCGGTCCCGGAGCCGTACGGCAGCCAGCTCCAGGAGCTGCGCGCGGGCTTCGGGGACGTCGCCGCGCACGGCATCCCCACGCACGTCACCCTCGTACCGCCGACGGAGGTGGAGGCGGACCGGCTCCCGGCGATCCGGGCCCACCTCGCCGAGGTCGCCGCCCGCTTCCGGCCCTTCCCGATGCGGCTGGGCGGGACGGGAACCTTCCGGCCCGTCTCGCCGGTCGTCTTCGTCCGGATCGCCGAGGGCGTCGAGGGCTGCACCCGGCTCCAGGGCGAGGTCCGCGACCCCGCCGGGCCGCTCAGCCGCGAGCTCGCCTTCCCGTACCACCCGCACGTCACCGTCGCCCACGGCATCTCCGACGAGGCGATGGACGTGGCGTTCACGACGCTGGCCGAGTACGCCGCCGCGTGGGTGTGCGCGGGGTTCGCCCTCTACGAGCAGGGCTCCGACGGGGTCTGGCGCAAGCTGCGTGAATACCCTTTCGGGAGTGGGGCCATGGGAGTTCTGGCACAGCCGGGCTCCCCCGTCGACCAGACCGCCGGGGCGGCGGGGGCGACGACCGTACGGCCTTCCTGACGGAGCGGGCGCAGGGTCAGGCGGGCGGTGCGCCAAGCGCGGAACCTCAGCCTCCGCAAGACCAGGGTGTGGAACGGACGCCCCGTCGAGGGCGCTGGGCGAAAAGTCACAATCGACGACCGTAGTACCTGGAACAGGCAATCCGGACTATTTCCCGTGCCTCATTTACGGTGACCCCATGGACTGGCTGACGAAACTCCCGGTGATCGGGCCGCTGGCGGACCGTCTGATGAAGACGCACGCGTGGCGCTCGTACGAACGCCTCGACCGCGTCCATTGGGCCCGACTCGCCGCCGCGATCACCTTCATCAGCTTCCTCGCGCTCTTCCCCCTGATCACCGTGGCCGCGGCCGTCGGCGCGGCGTTGCTCAGCCCCGAGCAACTGGACCGGCTGGAGAAGAACCTCGCCGAACAGGTCCCCGGCATCTCCGACCAGCTCGACATCAACGGGCTCGTCGCGAACGCGGCCACGATCGGTCTCGTTGCCGGCGCCCTCCTCCTCTTCACCGGCATCGGCTGGGTGGGCTCGATGCGGGACTGCCTGCGCGCGGTGTGGGACAAGGACGACGAGGACGACGGGAACCCGATCGTCCGCAAGGGCAAGGACGGGCTCGTCCTGCTCGGCCTCGGCGGGGTGGGCCTGCTCTCCGCGGCGGCCTCGATCCTCGGCTCCAGCGCGGTCGGGAAGTCCGCGGACTGGCTCGGCATCCCGCGCGAGGGGCCCGGCGGCGCGCTGCTGCGCTCCCTCGCCTTCCTGGTCGGTGTGGTGGCGGCCTTCCTGGTGCTGCTGTACGTCCTGACCCTGCTGCCCGGCGTCGAACCGCCCAGGGGCCGCCTGATCCAGGCCGCCCTGATCGGAGCGGCGGGCTTCGAGCTGCTGAAGCTGCTGCTCAGCGGCTACATGCGGGAGGTCGCGGCGAAGAGCATGTACGGGGCCTTCGGCGTGCCGGTCGCCCTGCTGCTCTGGATCAACTTCATGGCGAAACTCCTGCTGTACGTCTCCGCCTGGACGGCAACCCGCGACGGCGAGGCCGAAGCCGAAGTCGAAGCCGACGTCGAAGCCGACGAGGCCGCCGCCGACGAGGCCCCGCCGGGGGCCACGGCGCCGCACCGGGCGCCGTGACCGGACGGCCTCCGAAGCCACGGCACGGGAAACGCCCTAAACGAGCTCTTCGTCGCGGCCGCGGGTGCGGCGGCTGCGGGGCCAGCGGCGGTTGACGGCGTAGGCGCCGCCCGCCAGCAGCGCGAGGGCGCCGCCCGCGACGCCCAGCGCGGTGCCTGCGCCGCCGCCCGGGACGGCACCGTCCGCCGACGGGCTGTTCTCGTGTGACTGGGCCGGCGAGCCGTGGGACGAGGTGTCCGCGCTCTTCGGCGGCACCAGCTCACCCACGGGCTTGACCTTTCCGGCCGCGGCGAAGCCCCAGTCGAAGAGCGCGGCGGTCTCCTGGTAGACCGAGTTCGCGCCGCCCGCGTCCGGGTTCATCACGGTGACCAGCAGTTTCCGGGAGCCCTGCTGCGCAGCGCCGGTGAAGGTGGCACCGGCCATGGTCGTGTTGCCGTTCTTGACCCCGGCGATGCCCTTGTAGGGGGAGATCCCGCCCGCGCCCGTCATCAGCCGGTTGGTGTTCTGGATCTCGAAGTAGTCCCGCGGCTTGCCGGGTTCCTGAAGGCCGGGGAACTTCGCGCTCGCCGTGCCGCAGTACTCGCGGAAGTCCTTCTTCTGCAGTCCGGAGCGGGCGATCAGCGTGAGGTCGTACGCGCTCGACACCTGCTCCGGGGCGTCGTACCCGTCGGGCGACACCACGTGGGTGTCCAGCGCCTGGAGCTCCTCGGCGTGCGCCTGCATGTCCTTGACGGTCTTCTCGACGCCGCCGTTCATGGCCGACAGCACATGCACGGCGTCGTTGCCCGACCGCAGGAACACCCCGAGCCACAGGTCGTGGACGGAGTACTCCTGGTCCTCCTTGACCCCCACCAGGCTGCTGCCCGGGCCCACGCCCTCCATGTCCTGGTCGGTGACCTTGTGCACCTGCTCCTTGGGCAGGCCCGGCAGCAGGGTGTCCGCGAAGAGCATCTTCATCGTGGAGGCCGGGGGCAGCCGCCAGTGCGCGTTGTTCGCCGCCAGTACCTCACCGGACTCGGCGTCCGCCACGATCCACGACCGGCCCGTGAGGTTCGTCGGCAGGGCGGGCGCCCCGGGCAGCAGGTTCACCTGCGTACCCGGTTGACCGAGCAGCGATCCGCCGACCGTGGACATCGACGCGGGCGGCGCCGGAGCCTTGGCGGGCCGGCCCTTCCCGTCGGCCGGAGGGGTCGGCGCGGCATGGGCGGGAGCCACCAGCACGGTGGGCGCCAGCAGCGCGGCGGTAAGGACCGTCAGGGCGGTCGTCTTGGCAGACACGCAGGTGAAAGTACATCCCGATGAGCTGGATGGCATCGCGGACCGGCCATTTCGCCGCAACCACCCCCGGGACAGCCCACCCCGGCGCGTCCGTCCCGGGGACGAAACCGATACTGAGGACATGAAACTCAGCCGTGCCGCCTCCTGGTTCCTGCTCGCCTTCGGAGTGTGGACCTGGTTCATCTGGGTGTCTTTCGTCCGGAACCTGTGGAAGAACGGCAGTGGACTTGCCTTCGACACGGCGGGCGACCCCACTGCCTATTTCTGGGTCCATCTGACGCTCGCCGTGACGTCCTTTCTCCTGGGGACGGCGGTCGGTGTGATCGGGTTGCGCGGGGTCCTGGCCCTGCGGCGGGCATCACGTTCCGGCGCCGAGGGCGGTACGGCATGACGGTCCTGGTCGTCGCGCTCGTAGCACTGGCGGTCTGCGCCCTCCTCGCCGCGGTGCACCGCTGGCTGTGGGTCCGCCTGGTGAGGGACACGACCGCGCCCGGCGGCCTGCCCCGCCGCATCGGCACCACGCTGGCCATCGCCCTGCCCCTCCTCTCCGTGGCCGCCCTGACCGCGGGCCGTGCCGGGGCCCCGTTCTGGTTGCAGCAGACGGTGTCCTGGCCGGGGTACCTGTGGCTCGCGGTGCTCCTGTACCTGACCCTGACGATGCTCGTCGCGGAGCCGATCCGCGCGCTGTTGCTCCGCCGTCTGGCCCACCGAGCCCCCTCCGGGGCGGTGGCCGGACCCCCCGCGGCGCAGTCCGCCGCCCGCGCCGGGACGGCCACGGTGCCTTCCTCCGACGCCGGGGCGGAGACGAAGGCCGGCGCGGTGCTCGCCGAGGCCGGGGCGCCCGGCGAGCCGGCCGCCCCGGCCCCGGGCGGCGGGCTCAGCCGCCGCACCTTCGTCGCGCGCACGGTGGGCGGGGCGGCCGCCGCGGTCGCGCTCGGCACCGTCGGCAACGGCGCGTACGGAGTGCTGCGCGGGCCCGGCGTGCGGCGCGTCCACGTCCCCCTGGCCAAGCTGCCGCGCGCGGCGCACGGCTTCCGGATCGCCGTCGTCAGCGACGTCCACCTGGGCCCGGTGCTCGGCCGCGCCCACGCCCAGCGGATCGTCGACACGGTCAACCGCACCCAGCCCGACCTCATCGCCATCGTCGGCGACCTCGTCGACGGCAGCGTCCCCGACCTCGGGCCGGCCGCGGAGCCGCTGCGCGGGCTGACCGCCCGCCACGGCTCCTTCTTCGTCACCGGCAACCACGAGTACTTCTCCGGCGCCGAGCAGTGGGTCGACCACGTCCGCGAGCTCGGCCTGACCCCGCTGGAGAACGCCCGGCGGGCCCTGCCGCACTTCGACCTCGCCGGGGTCAACGACATCCAGGGGGAGCGGGAGGGCAGCGGCCCCGACTTCCGGGCCGCGCTCGGCGACCGCGACCGGTCGCGCGCCGCGGTGCTCCTCGCCCACCAGCCGGTGGTCATCCACGATGCCGTCGAGCACGGCGTCGACCTCCAGCTCTCCGGCCACACCCACGGCGGCCAGCTCTGGCCGGGCAGCCACCTCGCCGCCCTCGCCAACCCCACCGTCGCCGGCCTGGAGCGCTACGGCGACACCCAGCTGTACGTCTCCCGCGGGGCGGGGGCCTGGGGGCCGCCGGTCCGGGTGGGTGCGCCGTCCGACATCACCGTCGTCGAACTCGCCTCATACCAGGCCTGAGCCGCTCCACCCGTCAACTCGCCGCCCCAGAAAGGATCTTCCGGTGGCTGATATTCCGTGATGGGATATCCGGTAATCGGACAGCGGGTCGCTGTCACCGGGACAAGGGGTGGGGTTCACGGGATGCGGTCTGTCCGCTGGAAGATCATCGCGGCCGGGCTGGTCCTCGGCCTGGCCGGCGTCGGTGCCTGGCAGTTGCTGCCCGAGGACGCCGAGAGCCGCGGTGCCATCCGGGTCGGGACCAGCGACGTCGTGTCCTCCCTCGACCCGGCCGGAGCGTACGACGCGGGTTCCTGGGCCCTGTACAGCAACATCTACCAGTCGCTGCTGACCATGAAGCCAGGCTCCGACGCCCCCGTCCCGGACGCCGCCGCCTCCTGCGGGTTCGTGGGCCAGAAGCTCACGACGTATCAGTGCGAGCTCCGCCCCGACGTGACGTTCGGCGGCGGTCGCGCGATCACCGCCGAGGACGTCAAGCACTCCTTCGACCGGATCAAGGCGATCAACTCCGACCAGGGGCCGGCCCCGCTCTTCAACACGCTGGAGTCGGTCGGGGCCGAGGGCCGCACGGTCACCTTCCACCTGTCCGCCGGCGACGCCACCTTCCCCTTCAAGATCGCAACGGGTGCCGCCTCGATCGTCGACAAGGACACGTACCCGGCCACGTCCCTGCGCGAGGACGGCAGGGTGGACGGCTCGGGTCCGTACACGCTGGCCTCCTACGAGGCCGGTGCGCGCGCCGAGCTCAAGCCCAACGTCTCCTACAAGGGGCAGGGCAAGCCCGCCCGCACCGCCGTCACGGTCCGGTACTTCAAGGGCTCCGAGCAGCTCGCCCAGGCCTGGACCACCCGTCAGATCGAGGTAGCCCACCGGGACATGCCCCCGGCGGTGCTCGCCGGCCTCAACCCGGGCCTGCAGGACACCCGCTACCAGGCCTCCGGCGGCAGCGAGACCCGCTCGATCGTCTTCAACGTCCGCCCCGGCTCCGCTGCCGCCCCGCTCGCGGTCCGGCAGGCCGTGGCCGCCGTACTGGACCGGGCCAAGCTGGCCGGCGAGGTCCACCGGGGCACCGTCACCCCGCTGTACTCGCTGGTCCCGGCGGGTATCGCGGGCCACAGCACGCCGTTCTTCGACATCTACCCCACGCCCGATGGGGCCACCGCCAAGAAGCTCCTCAAGGAGGCCGGGACCCATGGCCCCGTACAGCTCAGGCTCGGTGTGAACGTCCGCGGCGCGAACCTGCCCGAGGCCGAGGAGATCAAGCGGCAGCTGGAGGCCACCGGGCTCTTCCAGGTGACGCTCAAGCCGGTGGAGGCGTGGAAGGACTTCCAGAAGGCTTACGCGGCCGGCGAGTTCGACGCCTACACGATCGGGTGGATCGCGGACTTCCCCGACGCGGACAACTTCCTCGCCCCGCTCGTCGGCGCCGACTCCTCCATGAACAACGGCTTCTCGGACAAGCGCGTCGACGAGCTGATCACCCGGACCCAGTCCCACTCGGAGCGCTCCGACGCCGCCGCGGAGTTCCGGGACCTGCAGAAGGCGGTCGCCCAGCAGGCCCCGATGGTGCCGATCTGGCAGAAGAAGGACTACGTCATGTCCCGCGAGGCCGTGACCGGCGCCCAGAACTTGTCCGACGGCACCGGTGTCTGGCGTCTACGGGAACTCAACTGGATCTAGGGTGTGAGCCCGTCCGGCTCGGGGTGCGGGTCCGAGGCCTTGCGCCGGCCCGCCGCCGTCTGGGCCATGCCCGGCAGGAAGTCCGCGAACAGCTCGTGGACTTCGCGCACCAGCGGTCGCAGCACCCGGAAGCGGGCGAGCACGATGCCCCGCGTGGTGAGCTGCGCGCCGCGCTCGGCGAGCCGCCGCGACTTCTCGCTGTCCGGGGAGCGGTCGAAGACCCAGTACAGGACCAGGCCCATCTGCGAGAGCCACATGAGCTCCGGCAGGACGTCGGCCAGCTCGGCCGGCACCTTGGTCTTCGCCCCGGCCAGCACCTCGCGGTGGATGTCGATCGCGGCCTTGCGCGCCGGCTCGGACTCCGGTGAGAAGGGGCTGAGCGGGCTCTCCGGGTCCGCCGCGTTCTTGAAGAACTGGGAGGCGAACTCGTGGTACGGGGCGCCGATGTCCAGCCAGCTGGTGAGGACGCCCGCGAGCCGCTTCTGCAGATCGGTCTCGTTGTCCAGGATCGGCCGGACCGCCGCCTGGTGGGCGGCGCTGATCCGGTCGTAGAAGCCCTGGACCAGGTGTTCCTTCGACTCGAAGTAGTAGTAGGCGTTGCCGACCGAGACACCGGCTTCCTTCGCGATGCCCCGCATGGTCGTCTTGTCGAAGCCGCGCTCCTGGAAGAGGCGGAGCGCGGTTTCGAGGATGAGCGTGCGGGTCTGCTCGCTCTTAGGGGCCTTCTGTTCCGTCACGGTGGATGAGCCTATCGGGGCGCGGAACACCGGTCGTCACAGGCCGGTCCTTCGGCGGCCGTGGGCTGCCCCCCGGTGCGCACGGCCTGCCGCCAGGCGGAGGCCGTGTACATGGCCGCCCGGGCGAACGGCCGGCCGGCCGGCGTCGCCAGCCAGTTCGCCCTCGGCCGGTGTTCGGCCAGTGCCCACAGGCAGACGATGAACGCGTCGGTCCCGGTCCACACCTGCCCGCTGTCGCCGACGACGGTGATCTCGCGGAGCGTCGAGGCGTGGTCCAGCCGAGGGAACCTCCGCCGCGCCTCCCAGGACGCGGCGGGGACCAGGGTGATCGGGACGAGCCACCGCTGTGCGAGCAGCCAGTGTCGGATGTGCACGCAGAGCGGGCAGGCGGCGTCGTAGAGGACGGTCAGGTGCCGTACGGCCCCGGCGGGCGCCACGGCTCAGGCCCCGAGCGGCGCGGTCCACCCCTGCGGGGGGACCGGCGGGGTCTGCTGGCGCTCCATGATCCCGCGGCGGCGCATCCTGTTCAGCGCCCACACGTTGCCGAGGTGCATGACGCCCAGGACCAGCAGGACGACGCCGAGCTTGACCGAGAGCGTCTCGAAGAGCGCGCGGGCCGTGCCGACCTCATCGGTCGATCGCAGGTAGAGGGTCACGAAGCCGATGTTGACCAGGTAGAAGCCCACCACGAGGAGCTGGTTGACGGCGTCGGCGAGCTTCTCGTTGCCGTGGAGGACGTCGCCGATGAAGACGCGGCCGTTGCGACTGAGCGTGCGGGCCACCCAGACGGTGAGGCCGATGCTGATGAGCAGGTAGATGACGTATGCGACCACGGTGAGGTCCATCGCCCCAGCCCCCTTGAACGTGTTCAAATGCTGACGTCGATGACTCTAGAACCTTTTTTGAACAAGTTCAAGCGATGGGGTCGGTGTGTGTCCGGCGCACGTCAGGGCGCCGTTCCGGAGACGTCCCGGAGACGCAGGCGGGCCCCGGCCGAACG
>NZ_JBHYMC010000086.1:0-22847 GCF_042742535.1 Streptomyces sp. NPDC058880 | reverse complement strand
GCGGGGGCGCGCGGCCCCGGCCCCCCCGCCCCCCCCCGCCCTCCTCCGTGCGTCGCGGCCGATGCCACCTGGTCCGTACCGGCGGGACCGGGGCGGGCGACGGGCGTGGGACCACTGCGGGAGCCGGCGGCGCTGCCACCCTCGTCGTCCATGGATGTCAGTACCTTCTACGCCCTCTTCTCCGCCACCTGCTTCACCCTGGTCGGCCTGTGGTGGAACGTCGTCCAGAGCCACCACGACTGGATGCGCGAGCCCGCCCTGCGGCGGGTCGTCGGCGGGATCTACCTGTCGTTCCTGCTGCCCGCCCTGATGGGCCTGTTCGCCCAGATCGGCGGCGCCGAACAGCCGCAGGTCTGGCGGGCCGCCTTCATCGTCCTCGCAGCGGTCGGCTGCGGGTGCACCCTGCGGCTGCTGGCCCGCGCACGCGGCAACCGGTTCCTGATCTGGCAGCAGGCCGCGGCGGCGCTGCTCTACGCCCTGATCGCGGCGATCGGGGCCTTCCCCGAGCTCGCCGAGCCCTTCGGACTGCGGCCGATCCAGGCCGAAGCGCTGATGCTGATCGGCCTGATCGTCCTGGGCCACGCCCTGGTCTGGCGGTTCATGGCCGGCGAGGGCCGCGCCGCCGAGGACCGGCCGCGGGACCGGCCCCGGCCGTCAGAGCACTAGCCGCCCTGCTTGAACTCCAGGGCCGCCGCCAGCTCGCCGAGCTTCTCGAAGGAGGCGGTACCGGTCACCACGGTGACGTGACCCTGTTCCCGCCGCACCAGGGCGTCGTACTTCTCGCCCTCCCAGCGCTCCCAGGCCGTGTCGCCGACCTGCTGCGTCTGCCCCGAGGCCGCGGCCTTCTGGGTGACCCGCTCCAGGTACTTGTCAGAGGTGTCGCTGGACTGCTCGACCGCCGCGTACTGCTGCTCCGGGTCCAGGAAGCCCAGGTGCCAGGCGTTGGCGTTCTTGCGCTCGTACGTCACCGAGGTAGCCCGCCACTCCTGCGGAAGGCCCACCGGTGCGGCCAGCGGATACGGGGCCGCGCGCCGGGCCGTGATCGTCTCCACCCGGTAGTCGACCGTGCGCGTCGGATCGGCCTTGTCGTCATGCGGGACGAAGAGGTAGATCCCGGCGACGAGAACCCCGATCACCGCCAGCGACCGCACCATGTCCCAGACCGTCTGCTTGCCTTTCATACCTGCCACGGCACCATCGTCCCGCATCGCCCGGGGGCGATCGCCGCCGGGGTCGCGCGGGTGCGTCGCGCGGCGCACCCTTGAGTCGCCCCGCCCGCTGCCCGTATGGCCCGCAAGGCGTCCGCTCAGGACAATCGAATGACCGATATTCCGCTCATACGTGACCCGCCCTGCTCATTATGTCGACGTACCGATAGAGTTCCAGCACCCTCACTTCCCGGCCGTCGCCGTACAGAAAGGTGCGCTCCGATGACCGAGCACAACCTGCCGCCCCAGCTCGAAGTCTCTCCGGAGGCCCCCGACCGCAACCTCGCGCTCGAACTCGTACGGGTCACCGAGGCGGCCGCCATGGCCGCCGGCCGGTGGGTCGGCCGCGGCGACAAGATCGGCGCCGACGGCGCCGCGGTCAACGCGATGAGGACCCTGATCTCCACCGTCTCGATGAACGGCGTCGTCGTCATCGGCGAGGGCGAGAAGGACGAAGCCCCGATGCTCTTCAACGGGGAACAGGTCGGCGACGGCACGGGTGCCGAGGTCGACATCGCCGTCGACCCGATCGACGGCACCACCCTGAACGCCAAGGGCATGCCGAACGCCATCGCCGTCCTGGCCGCCGCCGACCGCGGCACGATGTTCGACCCGTCCGCCGTGTTCTACATGGACAAGCTGGTCACCGGCCCCGAGGCCGCCGACTTCGTCGACATCAACGCCCCCGTCTCGGTGAACATCCGCCGGGTCGCCAAGGCCAAGAGCATGGCCACCGAGGACGTCACGGTCGTCATCCTGGACCGCCCCCGCCACGAGGGCATCGTCCGGGAGATCCGCGAGACCGGCGCGCGCATCAAGTTCATCTCCGACGGCGACGTCGCCGGCTCCATCATGGCCGCCCGCGAGGGCACCGGTGTGGACCTGCTCCTGGGCATCGGCGGCACCCCCGAGGGCATCATCTCGGCCTGCGCGATCAAGTGCCTGGGCGGTGTGATCCAGGGGAAGCTGTGGCCGAAGGACGACGCCGAGCGCCAGAAGGCCATCGACGCCGGCCACGACCTGGACCGGGTGCTCACCACCACCGACCTGGTCTCCGGCGAGAACGTCTTCTTCGTCGCCACCGGCATCACCGACGGTGAGCTGCTGCGCGGCGTGCACTACCGCTCCGAGACCGCGACGACGTCCTCGCTGGTCATGCGTTCCAAGTCCGGCACCATCCGGAAGATCGACTCCACGCACCGCCTGTCGAAGCTGCGCGCGTACAGCGCGATCGACTTCGACCGCGCCCAGTAGGCGGCGGGACACGACGCGGGAGGGGCGGTCACCCTGTGCGGGGGTGACCGCCCCTCCCGCGTGTCCGCGTGCGAAGGCGTCGAGGTGCAGGGGATGTGCCCGGCGTGCATGGCGCGCCCCGGCCACCAGTGTCCGTGGCGCGCGCCGCGGGCCGGGCCCCGCCCGGCCGGAGCCCGGCTCGCCCGGCGGCGGAGGGGTCAGCCCGCCGCTGCCACCGGCCCCGCGCCCGGGGCCTGTCGCAGCTCGGCGGACCTGCGCCGCATCCGGGCCAGTACCACCCGGCGCTCGGCCGCGGTGAGCCCGCCCCAGACCCCGTACGGCTCGGGCTGGAGCAGCGCGTGCTCACGGCAGGCGACCATCACCGGACAGCGGGCGCAGACGCGCTTCGCCGCCTCCTCGCGGGAGAGCCGGGCGGCGGTCGGCTCCTTGGACGGGGCGAAGAACAGTCCCGCCTCGTCACGGCGGCACACCGCCTCCGCGTGCCATGGGCCGTCCTCCGCCCTGGCCGGCACCCGCGGCTGCGGCACCGCCGATGGGCGCGCCCCAGGACCCTGAAGGCTCTTCACGGCGGCTACCTGCAGGGACTGATGCGGCGGGTGCGGCACGGTCTACTCCTGACGACGCATACGTGAGCGAGAGACGACGCACCTGTCCCTACCCGCTGTGCGCGCCCCTATGCACTGTGTGCCACGGGGCGCCAGGGGTTCGTCCGAAACGCGACCCTCCGCCTCCGGATGCGCCTCCGCCCCGTGTCAGCCGTCGAGGTGCTTGCGGATTCTGCGCGCCAGGTCGACCAGGCGGGCGCCCAGCTTGGGCCGCGCCTCGATGTTGCCGAGCAGCGAGAACCCGCGGACGATCACCACCGGCGCCTGCGGGTCGGTCTCCCCGCGGCTCTCGCCGCGCACCTCGAAGTTGCCGAGGACCCCGCTGCCGTAGCCGCGCAGGGTGACGTTCTCCGGGACCAGGACCTCCACGTTGCCGAGGACGCAGGTCACGTTGATCTCGGTGACCTGCTGCTCGAAGACCGCCTGGGTGAGGTCGATGGTGATGTCGCCCATGACCGAGATCGCGCGGGTGTGCGCCCCCGGCCGCCAGCGGCCCTTGCGGCTGGAGCTGCTGCACACGGCGACGATGGTCTCGACGGCCTGACCGGCGGCCCCCGCGTACGCGGTCGGGGCCGGGGTGTGGGCGCCGCCGGGCGCGGGCAGATCCCGTACGAGCACCTCCAGCTCGCCGACGGTCTTGACCGCGTACAGCGTGTCCAGGCGTTCGGAGTGCTCCTCGGCGGTCAGCCGGCCCTCGGCGAGGGCGTCGGCGAGGACCTGCGCGGTCCGGTCCCGGTCGGCGTCGGAGGCGCGCAGCGCGGCGGGGCCGGGCGCGGGGGCGGCGGGGTGCTTTTCCAGGTCCACGACGCCAGCATAGCGAGACACGATAGATCGCGATACTGCCGAGTCGTTGCCAGTGAGCCCTACCTCACAAACACCTGCCGGGCGGGAGGTTCTACGCTGGTGTACTGCGCTGCCAATGTGATCGCCAGTGCTGTCTGCCGAGTGAGGAATGGCCCCAATGCCGGAGTTCGCGTACACCGACCTACTGCCCCTGGGCGAGGACACCACCCCGTACCGGCTGGTGACCGCCGAGGGCGTGTCCACCTTCGAGGCGGACGGCCGTACGTTCCTCAAGGTCGAGCCGGAGGCGCTGCGCAAGCTCGCCGAGGAGGCCATCCACGACATCCAGCACTTCCTGCGCCCCGCGCACCTCGCGCAGCTGCGCCGCATCATCGACGACCCGGAGGCCTCGTCGAACGACAAGTTCGTCGCGCTCGACCTCCTGAAGAACGCGAACATCGCGGCGGCCGGCGTCCTGCCGATGTGCCAGGACACGGGTACGGCGATCGTGATGGGCAAGCGCGGCCAGAACGTGCTGACCGAAGGCGGCGACGAGGCGGCGCTCTCACGCGGCATCTACGACGCCTACACCCGCCTGAACCTGCGCTACTCGCAGATGGCGCCCCTGACCATGTGGGAGGAGAAGAACACCGGCTCGAACCTGCCCGCGCAGATCGAGCTGTACGCGACCGACGGCGGCGCGTACAAGTTCCTCTTCATGGCCAAGGGCGGCGGCTCGGCGAACAAGTCCTTCCTCTACCAGGAGACGAAGGCGGTCCTCAACGAGGCCTCCATGATGAAGTTCCTGGAGGAGAAGATCCGCTCGCTCGGTACGGCGGCCTGCCCGCCCTACCACCTGGCGATCGTGGTGGGCGGCACCTCCGCCGAGCACGCGCTCAAGACCGCCAAGTACGCCTCCGCGCACTACCTGGACGAACTGCCCCGCGAGGGATCTCCGCTGGGCCACGGCTTCCGCGACGAGGCTCTGGAGCAGCAGGTCTTCGAGCTGACCCAGAAGATCGGCATCGGCGCGCAGTTCGGCGGCAAGTACTTCTGCCACGACGTCCGCGTCGTGCGCCTCCCCCGCCACGGTGCCTCGCTGCCCGTCGCGATCGCCGTCTCCTGCTCCGCGGACCGCCAGGCCACCGCGAAGATCACCGCCGAGGGCGTCTTCCTGGAGCAGCTGGAGCGGGACCCGGCGCGCTTCCTGCCGGAGACGACCGACGCCCAGCTGGACGAGGCGTCCGGCGTCGTCTCCATCGACCTGAACCAGCCGATGGACGAGATCCTGGCGACCCTGACCGAGCACCCGGTCAAGACCCGCCTGTCGCTGACCGGTCCGCTGGTCGTGGCGCGGGACATCGCGCACGCCAAGATCAAGGAACTGCTGGACTCGGGCGCCGAGATGCCGCAGTACCTCAAGGACCACCCGGTGTACTACGCGGGCCCGGCCAAGACCCCCGAGGGCTACGCGTCGGGCTCCTTCGGCCCGACCACGGCCGGCCGGATGGACTCCTACGTGGCGCAGTTCCAGGCGGCGGGCGGCTCCAAGGTGATGCTGGCCAAGGGCAACCGCTCCCAGCAGGTGACGGACGCGTGCGCCGCACACGGCGGCTTCTACCTGGGCTCGATCGGCGGCCCCGCGGCACGCCTGGCCCAGGACTGCATCAAGAAGGTCGAGGTCCTGGAGTACGAGGAACTCGGCATGGAGGCCGTCTGGAAGATCGAGGTCGAGGACTTCCCGGCCTTCATCGTGGTCGACGACAAGGGCAACGACTTCTTCACCTCGCGGGAACCCGAGCAGCCGACGTTCACCAGCATCCCGGTGCGGGGTCCCGGCCTGGCATAGCCCGGCACCCACACCCGTCGCAGAGCCCCTGGCGCCCGGCCGCCGGGGGCTCTGTCGTCACAGACGGCCGAGCGAGCGGCAGGAGGGCGGGGCCGGGTTCATCCGCTGTTCCGCCGCATGCGCGGCACGCGGTGCCGGGGCGGCCCGCGCAGGCGGCTAACGTCGGGGCATGACGCACACGCAGCCCCGTACCGACCGCGCCGTCCGGGTCGTCGCCCATCGCGGGGCCTCCCACGAGCATCCCGAGCACACCCTGGCCGCCTACCGGCAGGCCGTCGCGGACGGCGCCGACGCCCTCGAATGCGATGTCCGGCTCACCGCCGACCACAAGCTGGTGTGCGTGCACGACCGGCGCGTGGAGCGGACCTCGGACGGGCGCGGGGTGGTCTCCGCCATGACCTACGAGGAGCTGTGCGCGCTGGACTTCGGCGGCTGGAAGGGCGCGGAGCACCGCGGGGCGCAGGTGTTGCTCTTCGAGGACCTGCTGAAGGAGGCGCTGGCCGCGGACCGGCCCGTGGGGCTGGCCGTGGAGACCAAGCACCCCACGCGGGCCGGGGGCCGCCTGGAGGCCGAGCTCGTGCGGGTCCTGAAGGAGCACGGGCTGGCCGACGGCCGGGCCGGCCTGGTCGAGGTGATGAGCTTCTCGCGCAGCGCCCTGGTCCGGCTGAACCGGCTCGCGCCCGGCCTGCCGGCCGTCTACCTGATCGAGCGCCGGGTGCGGCCGGTGCGGCCGCCGTTCGCGGGGCACGCCGGGCCGGGCATCGACCTGGTGCGCAGGGATCCGGGGCTGGTGGGGAGGCTGAAGGCCAAGGGGCTGGGGGTTCGGGTGTGGACCGTGGACGAGCCCGAGGACGTGGAGCTGTGCGTGCGGCTCGGTGTGGACACCCTGATCACCAACCGGCCCCGTGAGGTGCGGGAGTACCTGGGCTCTTCGTGACCGGTACGGGAACACCCGGCCGGGGTGCGCCGGCCGGGCGTGGGGGGATCGGGTGGAGCGGGCGGTGGTGACGGCGCGGAGGGCTACGCGAAGCGCTGGTTCGCGGATCCGTCGCAGCTGCGCAGGCGCAGCGGTTCGTGGGCGGCGGCCACGGTCAGGCACATGCCCGGGGCGGCGGCGGGGCGCAGCGTGGCGCCGTCGCGGACGAACTGCTGGTTGGCTCCGCCGTGGCAGTTCCAGATGATCAGGCCGGCGCCGGAGCCGTAGTCGGCGCCGGGGACGTCGAGGCAGCGGTCCTGGGTCAGTTCGATGTGGACGGACCTGCGGGCGGTGTCGTGCCACCAGCCCTGGTTGCGGCCGCCGTGGCAGTCCCAGCCGACGATCTTCGTCTGGTTGGCGCTGGAGCCGCCGAAGGAGTCGAGGCAGTTTCCGGTGGCCTCGTTCCTGAGCGGCGTGAACGCGTCGTCCCAGGCTCCGGCCCGCAGGACCGGGCGGCCGGTGCTGGCGGGGTCGGCGCAGGAGGCCTCGCGCAGGCCCGAGTCGTAGAGCTGGGTCAGGCAGGACGCGAAGGCCCCGTGCCCGCGGTAGTTGGGGTGGAAGGACTGGCGGGCGGTGTTCTCGTCCCACGGGAAGTGGTCGCCGAGGTCCAGGTAGAGCCCGCGGGCCCAGGTGTCCTCCATGCACACTTCGTGGCCGTGGAAGAGGCGCGAGTTGTCGAGGTAGATCGCGCCGGAGGCCAGGGCGGCTGCGCGGATGCCCTTCTCGAAGGCGGGCACGGCGTGGTTGCGGCCCCAGGTGGCGTCCGAGTCGTAGCCGGCGCAGCCGCCCGGCAGCTTCCCGGGGAAGTTCGGGTTGTCGCGGAAGTCGGGGCCGATGGGGCTGGGGTAGCCCATCACGACGAGCTTGTAGTCGGTGTCGGCGTAGCCGGCGTCGCGCATGACCGTTCTGAGGTCCGCGACCGTGGCCTCCACCTTGGGCTTCAGACCGTCGACGCGGGCCTGCCAGCCCGGGGCGTAGGTGGGCTCGCAGGTGCCCTGGCTGAGGATCCAGCGGGTCACGCAGTCGGTCATGACCGGGCCGAACTGGAGGTCGTCGTTGGCTCCGGCGACCAGCAGGACCATCTTGATCCTGGTGTTGCGGGCCTTGATGGCGAGGTTGTCGCTCTGCACCAGCTCGTCGGGGTACTGCTTGCTGCCGCCGATCCTGATGTTGCCGGTGTAGCCGCCGGAGCAGGCGACGTTGAAGGTGAGGTCGGCCGGGATGCCGGTGCGGTGGATCGCCGCGTCGGGCGAGCGGTGGCACTGGTTGTCCGGCGTGTTGGTCGCCGGGTCGTAGGTGCCGACGCCCTCGCCCGAGATCTCGCTGTCGCCCAGCGAGATCAGGCCGGTCTTGCGGTCGGCCTGCGGGCGTACCGCGGGGTCTCCGTAGATCTTCACGGCCTCGGCGGCGCGGACCGCCTCCAGTTCGGGCGGCAGGGGTGTGACGACCCCGGTGGTGGCGGCCGCCTGGGCCATGGGGGTGACGGCGGTGACGCCCCCCAGGGCGGCCGCGAACGCCACGACGGCGGCGAAGGTAGATCTGAGCGCGGGTCTGGTACGGGCACGTGCCATGGACGCCTCCCCGAATGTCGGTGTTACCCACGGTATTTACTGGTCGGTAGGGGAGTTGGGAACACTTTCAACAAGAGAATCGCTCAACTTTCCGAGGAGGCCACAGACATGACAGAAGATCAGCAGAACGACGGATTCCGAACCGAGCACGACTCCATGGGCGACGTGCGGGTCCCCCTGCACGCCAAGTGGCGCGCGCAGACCCAGCGCGCGGTGGAGAACTTCCCCGTCTCGGGACAGCGGCTGGAACGGGCCCACATCGAGGCGCTCGCCCTGATCAAGGCGGCGGCAGCCCTCGTGAACGCGCGCCTGGGCGTGGTGGACCAGGACGTCGCCGACGCGATCCGGTCCGCCGCCGCCGAGGTCGCGGCAGGACGCTGGGACGACCACTTCCCCGTGGACGTCTTCCAGACCGGGTCCGGGACCTCGTCCAACATGAACACCAACGAGGTCATCGCCACCCTGGCCACCGAGCGCCTGGGTCGGGACGTGCACCCCAACGACCACGTCAACGCCTCGCAGAGCTCCAACGACGTCTTCCCGTCCTCCATCCACATCGCCGCCACCGGCGCCGTCGCCGACGACCTGATCCCGGCCCTGGAACACCTCGCCGCCGCGCTGGAACGCAAGGCGGCCGAGTTCGCGCACGTGGTCAAGGCCGGCCGGACCCACCTGATGGACGCCACTCCGGTCACCCTCGGCCAGGAATTCGGCGGCTACGCGGCCCAGATCCGCTACGGCGTCGAGCGCCTGCGCGCGTCCCTGCCGCGCCTGGCCGAACTCCCACTGGGCGGAACGGCGGTGGGCACCGGCATCAACACCCCGCCCGGCTTCTCCGCCGCCGTGATCGCCGAGGTGGCGGTCGCCACCGGGCTGCCGCTGACCGAGGCGCGCGACCACTTCGAGGCCCAGGGCGCGCGGGACGCGCTGGTGGAGACCTCGGGCATGCTCCGCACGGTCGCCGTCTCGCTCACCAAGATCTGCAACGACCTGCGCTGGATGGCCTCCGGCCCGCGGACCGGATTGGCCGAAATCAACCTCCCCGATCTGCAGCCCGGGTCCTCGATCATGCCCGGGAAGGTCAATCCGGTGGTCCCGGAGGCCGTCCTGATGGTGGCCGCGCAGGTGATGGGGAACGACGCCACCGTCGCGGTGGCGGGCGCGGCCGGCAACTTCGAGCTGAACGTGATGCTCCCCGTGATGGCCAGGAACCTCCTCGAATCGATCCGGCTGCTGGCCGGCGCGAGCCGCCTGCTGGCCGACCGCACGGTCGACGGGATCACCGCCGACGAGGCCCGGGCCAGGGAGTACGCCGAGTCCTCCCCCTCCGTGGTGACCCCGCTCAACCGCTACATCGGCTACGAGGAGGCCGCGAAGGTGGCCAAGAGGTCCCTCGCCGAGCGCAGGACGATCAGGGAGGTCGTCCTGGAGTCCGGCTACGTGGAGCGCGGCGCCCTCACCCTGGAACAGCTCGACGAGGCCCTGGACGTCCTCCGCATGACCCATCCCTGACCAGCCGCCGCCCCGGGCGGGGTCCGGATCCGGACGTTCGCCGTGCCCGCATCGCTCCGTGACCCGCGCGGCGGCGGGCTTACGGGCCGCCACCCTAAGATCTGCGCATGACAGGTACTTTCACGCCCGGGAGCGGCCGGGCGCAGGACGCGCCGCCGGGTCCCGCGCGCGGCACGCGCTGGGCGCCCGGGGACCGGATCCTCTGGCGCTACCGCGACCACGCCCCGGGGCTGGAGGGTGCGGTGCACATCTGCCGCCCGGTGACCGTGGTGCAGGACACCGACGAGACGCTCGCCGTCTGGATGGCCCCCGGCACCGAATGCGTCAAGCCGGTCCTCGCCGACGGCACCCCCGTCCACGAGGAGCCGCTCGCCACCCGGTACACCGCGCCGCGCACGACCGCGCGCTCGCGCTGGTTCGGCAGCGGTGTCCTGAAACTGGCCCGCCCCGGGGAGCCGTGGTCGGTCTGGCTGTTCTGGGGGCCGGGCTGGAGGTTCGAGAACTGGTACGTGAACCTGGAGGAGCCGCGGACCAGATGGGCCGGTGGAGTGGATTCCGAGGACCACTTCCTCGACATCGCCGTGTACCCCGACCGGAGCTGGAAGTGGCTGGACGAGGACGAGTTCGCCCAGGCCCAGCGGTCCGGTCTGATGGGCCGTGAGCAGGCCCGGCGGGTGAGGGAAGCAGGTCGTGCCGCGGTCGCGGTGATCGAGGAATGGGGGGCTCCGTTCTCGGCCGGCTGGCAGGACTGGCGGCCGGATCCGGCCTGGCGCATTCCGACCCTGCCCGAGGACTGGGACCACACCCCGGCGCATATGACCTCATGAGACCCTTGATGCGCCCCCGGGGTTCAACCGTAGGATCGTCCTCCGCGGGGTCGCGCACGCGGGACGGTGCGTTCGGGCAGCGCATCGGCAAGTGTCCTTCTGCACACGGGATCTGACCGGAGGTCGGCTGACAAGGAGAGGCGACGACGGGGCGGGGATCCGCCCGGGGAGCTCCCTGCCACAGGCCGGGGGAGAAGTTCGAGCGAGGAACCTCTGGGCGATGGTGCCCGGGCCGCTGAGCGGGTATACCGCGACTGACCGAGTTGAGTGCAGCGCACATCGAGCGCAAACGGACGGAATTCCACGCGTGACGGAGTACCCCACCTCCCAGGAGGGCCCGCAGCCCGTCGCCTCCGGCGGAGGTACGGACGAGCCCGGCCACGGCAAGGCGCCCATCGCCGCCTCCGAGGCCGTACGCACGCATGCCGCGGGCACCGCTCCCGCGGCCGAGCCCGGAGCGGCTGCGGCTGCCGACGTACGGGCCGCACGCTCGGCGGCCGGCCCGGGCCCGGGGCTCCCCCGGCCGCGCGCGGCGGCGTCGGCGGAGGCTCCGGGCGCCCCGGGCTCCGGCCAGAGCCACGACAACGCCCGCCCCAGGGAGGCCGAGGACGTCCACGGCACCGCCGCGCGCGGCGCGGGAGCCGGTCCGGGGGCTGGTCCTCCGGCCCCCGCGGGCGCCGGTGGCGGCGCGGCGGGCCTCCCCGGTGCCGGGGGGTCCGTCCCGGCGGGCTCGGCTGCCGCAGGCGGGGGCGTCGCGGACGCGGGCGCCGCGCGCCGCGAGGGGGACCGGCTGCGCTTCGTCGGCGCCGCCACCCGGCGGATCGCCCGCGGCATCGACCTCGACGAGATCGTGCTCGGCCTGTGCCGGGCAACCGTCCCGACCTTCTCCGACGCCATCCTGGTCTACCTGCGCGATCCGCTGCCGGTCGGCGACGAACGGCCCGTCGGCCCGGTCGTTTTAAGGCTGCGCCGCACCGACCGGCTCCGGCCGATCGACGATCTCACCGACATCAGCAGCACCATCGGCGCGGGGATGGACCTCGCCGGGGCCGCGGGGGCCACCGGCGAGCTCGACTTCAGCCAGCTGCCGCTGGTCGGACCGCAGGGCGACCTGCCCGCGGCCGAGCTGTGCGAGATCCGGCCGGGCGGCGCGCTCGCCGAAGTGCTGCGCGGCGTACGGCCCGTCTTCGGGTCCTCCGCCGCCGCCCGGGCGGCGCTGCCCGAACTGCTCGGGCTGGACCATCCGCTGCCGAGCGGCGACCGGGCGGTGCTCGCGCCGCTGCGCGGCCGCCGCCGGGTGATCGGCGCCGCCGTCTTCCTGCGCAGCCCCGAGCGGCCCGCCTTCGAACAGAACGACCTGCTGGTCGCCGCCCAGCTGGCCACCCACACCGCGCTCGGTATCGACAAGGCGGTCCTCTACGGCCGCGAGGCGTACATCGCCGACGAGCTCCAGCGCACCATGCTGCCCGACAGCCTGCCGCAGCCCACCGGAGTGCGGCTGGCCTCCCGCTACCTGCCCGCGGCCGAGACGGCCAGGGTCGGCGGCGACTGGTACGACGCCATACCGCTGCCCGGCAGCCGGGTGGCCCTCGTCGTCGGCGACGTCATGGGCCACTCCATGACCTCCGCCGCGATCATGGGCCAGCTCCGCACCACCGCCCAGACCCTGGCGCAGCTGGACCTGCCGCCCGCCGAGGTGCTGCACCACCTGGACGAACAGGCGCAGCGTCTGGGCACGGACCGCATGGCCACCTGCATGTACGCCGTCTACGACCCCGTCGCGCACCGGATCACCATCGCCAACGCCGGCCACCCGCCGCCGGTGCTGCTGCACCTGGGCGGCCGGGCCGAGGTGCTCCGCGTACCGCCCGGTGCCCCCATCGGCGTCGGCGGCGTGGACTTCGAGCCGGTGGAGCTGGACGCGCCCGCGGGGGCCACCCTGCTGCTCTACACCGACGGCCTGGTGGAGTCGCGCCTGCGGGACGTGTGGACCGGTATCGAGCAGCTGCGCGAGCGCCTGGCCACCACCGCCCAGCTGACCGGCCTGGACCACCCGCCGCCACTGGAGGCCCTCTGCGACGACGTCCTGGACATGCTGGGCCCGGGTGACCGGGACGACGACATCGCGCTGCTCGCGGCCCGGTTCGACGGCATCGCGCCCAGTGACGTCGCGTACTGGTTCCTGGACCCGGAGGAGACCGCCCCGGGCCGGGCCCGCCGGTTCGCCCGCCGGGCGCTGACCCGGTGGGGCCTGGAGGAGCTGAGCGACTCCCTGGAGCTGCTGGTGAGCGAGGTGGTCACCAATGCGGTCCGGTACGCGGAGCGGCCCGTGACGCTGCGTCTGCTGCGTACGGACGTGCTGCGCTGCGAGGTCGGCGACGACTCCCCGCAGCTGCCCCGGCAGCGCCGGGCGCGGGACACCGACGAGGGCGGCCGCGGCCTGTTCCTGGTCAACCGGCTGGCGCGGCGCTGGGGCGCGACCCGACTCAGCAGCGGCAAGGTCGTCTGGTTCGAACTGCCGTTGCCGGGGACGGGCGAGCGGCGCTGACCGCCCGCCCGCGGACCGGGCCCCTGGAACACCGCCGCCCCGCAGCCTTTCTCGGCTGCGGGGCGGCGTCCCTCAGTTGTTGCCCTGGATTTCACCCGGGACCGGCGGGTCCGGCGGCTTGGGACCGTTGGTCTTGGTGGCCGTGGCCGTCGGGGACGTCGTCCCGCTGGGCGACGGGCCCGTCGCGGTGGCGGTGGGACTCGGCGACGTCTGCGTCGGGGACTGCGTCGGGCTGCTGGTCACCGCCGACGCGCTGGCGGACGGGCTCGCCGAGGCCGTGGGAGAGGCGCTGCGCGACGGCGTCTGCACGGCGCCCATGTCGGCCTCGGAGAGCTGGAACCGGCCGGTGTCCACGCCCTTGAGGGCGGCGAGGGTGTACGCCCGCCAGATGGAGGCGGGGAAGCTGGAACCGCCCGCGCGCCCGAGGCCGGCGGTGCCGGTCAGAGTGACCTGGTTGTGGGTGGTGGGGTCCTCGCCGAACATCGCGACGACCGTGACCAGCTCGGGCGTGTAGCCGGTGAACCAGGCCGCCACGTTGGACTCGGTGGTTCCGGTCTTACCGCCGGCCTGGTAGGCGCTGCTGCGGACCTTGTTGCCGGAGCCGCCCTCGTCCTCCACGACCCCCTGGAGCACCTTGGTGACGGTGTCGGCGGTCTTGCGGCTGATGGCCTGGCTGCCGACGGCCTGCTGGGGCGTGAACTTGACGTCCTTGTGGTCCGCCTTCTTGATGATGGTCGGCGTGACCTTCTTGCCGTGGTTGTCGAACGTGGCGTAGACGCCCGCCATTTCCAGGGTGTTCGCGCTCATCGTGCCCAGCGCCATGGCCGGCTTGTCCTCGGGCCAGCCGTCGCGGTCCTGCATGCCGAGTTCCAGGGCCGTCTTCTTGGCGTTGACCGGCTTCACGTCCACGATCATCTGCGCGTAGACGGAGTTGACCGAGTAGTTGGTCGCCTCCTGGACCGTCATCATCGGGTTGCCGTAGTTGGTGTTGTCCTGGTTCTGCGGGTTGAACGGGATCTTGCTGCCGACGACCGGGCGCTTGCTCGTCCCGTCGTAGAGGGCGTTCGGGGTGATCGGCTTGCCGTCCTGGGTGTTCGAGCCGTTCTCCAGGGCGGAGGCCAGGACGATCGGCTTGAAGGTCGATCCCGGCTGGTAGTCGGTGCGCAGCGCGTTGCTCGCGGCCTTCTGCTCCAGCCCCACGCCGCCGTACATCGCGACGATGGCGCCGGTCTTCGGGTCGACGGAGGTCGCGCCGGCCTGGACGCTCTGGTCCTGGGGCCTGCCCTTGGTGTCCTTGCGGTCGAGCTTGGACTCCAGCTCGTCCTGGACCGCCTTCTCCAGCGCCGACTGCTTGCCCTTCTCGATGTTGAGCGTGATGTTCCAGCCGCCCGCCGTGATCATGGCGTCGGTGATGTCCTGCTTGTTCAGCTCGTCGTTGGCCGCCTGGACCAGGTAGCCCTTCTGCCCGTCCATGCCCGGCCGGGGCTTCGGCTTGATGGGCTCCGGAAGGGTCATGGTCTTGCGCTTGGCCTCGTCCAGCTTGCCCATCTCGACCATGTTGTCGAGGACGGCGTTGAAGCGGATGTGGACCAGGCGCGTGCCGTTCGGGCCGGCGGTCGCCAGGTCGTACTGGCTGGGAGCCTGGATGACCGCGGCGAGATAGGCCCCCTGTTCCAGGGTGAGCTTGTCCGCGTCGACGCCGTAGAAGGCCTGGGCGGCGGCCTGGATGCCGTAGGCGTTGCGGCCGTAGAAGTTGGTGTTCAGGTAACCGGCGAGGATGTCGTCCTTCTCCATGCGCTGGTCGACCTTGAGGGCGATGACGAGCTCCCTGAGCTTGCGCGTCGCCGACTGATCCTGCGTCAAGTAGTAGTTCTTGACGTACTGCTGGGTGATCGTCGAGCCGCCCGCCGTGCCCTTGCCCCGGACGGTGTTGAACAGGCCTCGGGCCACGCCCATCACGTCGACGCCGCGGTCGTGGTAGAAGGACTTGTTCTCGATGGCGATGAAGGCCGTGCGGACGTCGAGCGGGATCTTGTCGATGGGCACGATCTCGCGGTTCATCTCGCCGGTGCGCGCCATGATCGAGCCGTCGGAGTACCGGTAGGTGTTGCTCTGGAGCGTGGCCTGGGCGTTCGGGTCGGTGGGCTCGTCCACCGAGAAGTACAGGACGATCGCCGCGGCCATGAGGAGCAGGACGAGCCCCAGGAACGTGCCCAGGATCTTCTTCCAGGTGAAGAAGCGGCCTATGCCGGTGCGCTTGCCGGTACCCCCGCTCCCCTTGGCGCCCTTCGCGCGTCCGCTCGGCGCCCGCCGCGCACCGCGCTGCTGCGCCTTACGCACTTCTGCTCGGCCCATCGCTCCCGCTCCGCTCGATTACCCCCCCGACGTCAGCTCAGAAAGCTAACACCGCAGGCTGTGACAAAGATTGGCCAATCCGGACTATTACCGGTCATTTCGGACGTGAGAATCAGCACCCACGTCACAGGAACCGACGCTCACATAAGCCGATGGGTTGCCATTACGCAAAAAAGTGATATCACTTTGCTAGGCGGCCCGATCGGCCGCGCGCAGAGAAACGGGGCGAACCATGACGAACCACATAGCCAACCCGGACGGCGTACGGGAGTTCGCCGCACGCAGCGTCGGCGGCGCACTGGCGCTGCTGCTCGGGCTCGCCGGCCTGCTCGCGGGCGCGGGTCTGGTCACGGCGGGGGCGGTGTCGGCGGCGACCGCGGCCAAGGTGGCCCTGATCGTGGTCGGCGTCCTCCTGGCCTTCTCCTCCGTCATCGCGATGAGCGGCCTCAACACGGTGGCTCCGGGCGAGGCCCGGGTCGTCCAGCTCTTCGGCCGCTACCGCGGCACCATCCGCACCGACGGGCTGCGCTGGGTCAACCCGCTGACCTCGCGCGAGAAGATCTCCACCCGGGTGCGCAACCACGAGACGGCCGTCTTGAAGGTCAACGACGCCTACGGCAACCCGATCGAGCTGGCGGCGGTCGTGGTGTGGCGGGTCGAGGACACCGCGCGGGCCGTCTTCGAGGTCGAGGACTTCACCGAGTTCGTCGAGACGCAGACCGAGGCGGCGGTCCGGCACATCGCGATCGAGTACCCGTACGACGCGCACGAGGAGGGCGGCCTGTCGCTGCGCGAGAACGCCGAGGAGATCACCGAGAAGCTCGCCGCCGAACTGCACGCCCGGGTGGAGGCCGCCGGCGTGCAGATCATCGAATCCCGGTTCACGCATCTCGCATACGCTCCCGAGATCGCCTCCGCGATGCTCCAGCGCCAGCAGGCGGGCGCCGTCGTAGCGGCCCGCAAGCAGATCGTGGAGGGAGCGGTGGGCATGGTCGAGCTCGCCCTGACCCGTCTGGCGGAGGAGGAGATCGTGGACCTGGACTCCGAGCGCAAGGCGGCCATGGTCTCGAACCTGATGGTCGTCCTGTGCGGCGACCGCGCCGCACAGCCGGTGCTCAACACGGGCACCCTCTACCAGTGACCCCCTCCGGCGAGGAGAAGCCGACGGGCCGCCAGGCGCGCAAGCAAGTGCTCCTGCGACTCGACCCGCAGGTGTACGACGCACTGGCCCGCTGGGCGGGCGAGGAGCTGCGCAGCACCAACGCGCAGATCGAGTTCCTGCTCCGCCGGGCCCTCGCCGAAGCCGGCCGGCTCCCCTCCGCCCCGGGCCCCATCCCCCGACGAGGCAGGCCCCCCAAGCCCACCAACTGACCGCCACCGCACGCCGCTCCCGCGCCACCCACGGGAGCGGCGTGTGCGTTTCCGCAGGCCGGAGCTCCACACACCCCGCGTAGACACCCCATGTATACACCTCGCGTATACACGCTGTGTATAGTCGTCGGCATGTCCATCGGTCACACCCTCCTGGGCCTCCTCGAGGCCGGCCCGCGCCACGGCTACGACCTGAAGCGGGCCTTCGACGAGAAGTTCGGCCACGACCGCCCCCTCGCCTACGGCCAGGTCTACTCGACCATGTCCCGGCTGCTGAAGAACGGCCTCGTGGAGGTCGACGGCATCGAGAGCGGCGGCGGCCCCGACCGCAAGCGGTACGCCATCACCGACGCCGGCATCACGGACGTCGAGACCTGGCTCTCCCAACCGGAGAAGCCGGATCCGTACCTCCACTCGACCCTCTACACGAAGGTCGTCCTCGCCCTGCTCACCGGCCGCCGCGCCGATGAACTGCTCGACACCCAGCGGGCCGAGCACCTGCGCCTGATGCGGGTGCTGACGACCCGCAAGCGCAAGGGCGACCTCGCCGACCAGCTCGTCTGCGACCACGCCCTGTTCCACCTCGAAGCGGACCTGCGGTGGCTGGAGCTCACCGCCGCCCGCCTCGGCCGGCTCGCCCAGGAGGTACGCCGATGACGGCCCCGGCCGGCTCCCTGCTCGCCGCCACCGGCCTGCGCAAGGCGTACGGGACCACCACCGCCCTCGACGATGCCGAGTTCTCCATCCACCCCGGCGAGGTCGTCGCCGTCATGGGCCCCTCCGGCTCCGGCAAGTCCACCCTGCTGCACTGCCTCGCCGGGATCGTGCCGCCCGACTCCGGCTCCATCGTCTACGCCGGCCGCGAGCTCACCTCCATGAGCGACGCGGAGCGCAGCGCCCTGCGCCGCACCGAGTTCGGCTTCGTCTTCCAGTTCGGGCAGCTCGTACCGGAGCTGACCTGCGTGGAGAACGTCGCCCTCCCGCTGCGCCTGACCGGCGCCAAGCGCAGGGAGGCCGAACGCACCGCCCTGCACTGGATGGAACAGCTCCAGGTGGAGGACCTCGGCGCCAAACGGCCCGGCGAGATATCCGGCGGTCAGGGCCAGCGGGTGGCCGTCGCCCGTGCCCTCGTCACCGGCCCCCGGGTGATCTTCGCCGACGAGCCCACCGGCGCCCTCGACTCCCTCAACGGCGAACTCGTCATGCAGCTGCTCACGGAGGCCGCCCGGTCCGCGAACGCCGCCGTCGTCCTCGTCACCCACGAGACGCGCGTGGCCGCCTACTCCGACCGCGAGATCGTGGTGCGCGACGGCAGGTCCCGCGACATGGAGCGGATCGTATGAGCCGGCTCCAGGCATGGGCGCGCGACCTCGGCATGGGCGCCCGCTTCGCCTTCGGCGGCGGCCGCGAAGGGTGGATCCGCACCCTGCTCACCGGCGTCGGCGTCGGCCTCGGCGTCGCGCTGCTGCTGATCAGCACGGCCATCCCCGGCGCCCTGGCAGCACGCTACGAGCGCGGCGACGCACGCTCGACGATGAGTTCCGAGCAGCCCGACGCCCCCGGACCCGACACGCTGCTCATCACCCGCATCAACCAGACCTACCGCGACAAGGACATCGAGGGGTACGCGCTGCGCGCCGAGGGGCCGCGGGCCCCACTGCCGCCCGGTCTGACGAGGCTCCCCGCCGCGGGCGAGCTGGCCGTCTCCCCTGCCCTGGGCGAGCTGCTGAAGTCCTCCGAGGGCGCTCTACTGCGCGAGCGGCTGGCCGGGCCGGTCGGTGAGACCATCGGCGACCCCGGGCTGGTCGGGCCCGGCGAACTGCTCTTCTACCTCGGCAGCGACAGCCTCGCCAAGAGCGGCCCGACGGACTACCGCGTCGACCGCGTCACCGCCTTCGGCCATGACGTCGCGCGCGAGGGCCTCGACCCCGTGCTCATGCTGATGGTGGTCCTGACCTTCGTCGCCCTGCTGATGCCCGTGGCCGTGTTCATCGCCACCGCCGTCCGCTTCGGCGGGGAGCGGCGCGACCGCAGGCTCGCTGCCCTGCGGCTGGTCGGCGCCGACAGCCGGATGGTGCGCCGGATCGCGGCCGGCGAGGCACTGGCCGGCTCCCTGGTCGGACTGGTGTTGGGCGCCGGCTTCTTCGCCGTCGGCCGCTCCCTGGTCGGCAGCGTCAGCCTTCGGCAGCGCAGCGTCTTCCCCGCCGACCTCGACCCGGCACCCTGGCTGGCCGCCCTGGTCGCCGTCGCGGTGCCCGCGGCGGCGGTGGCCGTGACCCTGTTCGCGCTGCGCGGTGTGGTCATCGAGCCGCTGGGGGTCGTCCGTACGGCCAGGCCCGCCCGGCGCCGCATCTGGTGGCGGCTGCTGCTGCCGCTGGTCGGCGTGGGACTGCTCCTGCCCCTGGGCGGCCGCGGCAACGACCACGGCCGGTTCAACCAGTGGCAGGTCAGCGGTGGCGTGGTCCTGCTGCTGGTCGGAATCACCGTCCTGCTGCCCTGGCTGCTGGAGCGCTTCGTCGGGAAGGCCTCCGGCGGCCCCGTCTCCTGGCAGTTGGCGGTACGTCGGCTGCAGATCGACAGCGGCGGCGCCGCCCGCCTGGTCAACGGCATCGCCGTGGCCGTCGCGGGCGCCGTCGCCCTCCAGATGTTCTTCGCGGGCGTCGAGGGCGACTACACGAAGTCGACGGGCCAGGATCCCGCCAGGGCCGCCGTGGCGGTCATGGTGCACGGTGGGACGGGCGGCGGCATGGACGGCCTCGCCGGGCGGATCGCCGCCGTGCCGGGCGTCACCCGCGCCGTTCCGCTGACCTCCACGCAAGCGGCCCATCGGATGCCCGCGGAGGAGGAGACGGTCCAGATGACCATCGGCACCTGCGACGCGCTCGGAGAGGTCGCGGTGCTCGACTCCTGCACGGACGGCGACGCCTTCCTCCTGGCCGCCTCCGCCGCCGCCTCCGGGGACGGCTTCTACGGGGGCACGGCCCGGGCCGGCGACGAGCTGTTCATCGGCGACGTGCGGTGGAACGGGTCCGCGACGGCCGACGACCCCGCTCCGGCGAAGTGGACGGTTCCGGCGGGCACCCGCGCGGTCCCCGGCCGGGAGGACCCCACCGGAGCGCTGCGCAGCGGCCTGCTGGTGACCCCTTCGGCCGCACCGAAGGAGCTTGGCGACTTCGCGGACATGCGGATCTTCGTCCAGGTCGACGAGTCCGGTCCGGACGTCCTGGACCGGGCGCGCAACGCCGTCTTCGCCTCCGATCCGCTGGTCACGGCGATGACGCTGCGGGAGCACCAGCAGGCCGCCGGCTTCTCCTCGGTGCGCACCGGGCTGTTCTTCGGGGCGGCCGCCGTACTGGTCCTGATCGGTGGGAGCCTGTTCGTCTCCCAGCTGGAGCAGCTGCGCGAGCGGCGGAAACTGCTGTCCTCCCTGGTCGCCTTTGGCACCAGGCGGTCCACGCTGAGCCTGTCGGTGTTGTGGCAGACGGCCGTGCCGATCGCGCTGGGCCTGCTGCTGGCGGCCTGCGTGGGCGTCGGGCTGGGAGCCGTCCTGACGTCGATGGCCGCCCAGCCGGTCCGCGTCGACTGGCCCTCGGTGCTGGGGATGACCGGGGTCGGTGCGGGCGTGGTGGCCGCCGTGACCCTGCTCAGCCTGCCGCCGCTGCTGCGCCTGATGCGCCCGGACGGCCTGCGTACGGAGTGACCTGTACGCCCCGGCGCCCCGTTCCCGGTGGCCCGCTCCCGGTGGCCCGGCGACCGCGTCAGTCGGTGGGCCACACGGGGAGCGGGCGTACGGCTTCACGCAGGGCGGCGGCGATCGCCGCGAACTCCTCCTGGCGGGCGGTCCCCGTACGCATGGCCAGGGCAATCCGCCGCGAGGGCGCCGGTTCGGCGAAGCAGCCGGTGGAGAGGTACTCGTTGCGGGCGGTCTCCAGTCGCAGCGCGGTGCGCGGCAACAGCGTCACCCCCAGTCCCCCGGCGACCAGTTGTACGAGCGTGGACAGTCCGGCGGCGGTCGTGGTGACGTCCGCCCCGGTGGTCCGTCCGGCCTCCCGGCAGATGTCGAGGGCCTGGTCCCGCAGGCAGTGCCCCTCGTCGAGCAGCAACAGCTGGAGGTCGCGCAGCTCGTCGAGCGGGATGTCGCGGCGGCCGGCCAGCGCGTGCTCCCGGGGCGCGAGCAGCACGAAGTCCTCGTCGAAGAGCGGCAGTTCGGTCACTCCGGGAACGCCGAGCGGCACCGCCAGCAGGAGCAGGTCCAGGCGCCCGCCCGTCAGCCCCTCCACCAGCGAACCGGTCTGCTCCTCGTGCACCTGGAGGTCCATCCGCGGGTAGCGCCGGTGGAACAGCCCCAGCACGGTCGGCAGCAGGTAGGGCGCCACGGTGGGGATCACTCCCAGCCGCAGCGTCCCGGTGAAGGGGGCCCGCACCGCCTCGGCCTCCTCCAGCAGCCCGCCGACGGCGTCGAGCACCACCTGGGCCCGGGCGGCGATCCGCTCTCCCGCGGGGGACAGCAGCACCTTGCGGGTGGTGCGCTCCAGCAGTTGCACGCCGAGGGCCTCCTCCAGCGCCGAGACGGCACCGGAGAGCGCCGGCTGGCTCATACCGATGGCCGCGGCGGCGTCGCGGAAGTGCAGGTGCTCGGCGACCGCCGCGAAGGCGCGCAGCTGAGCGAGGGTCGGCTGCTTCGCTCCCCTATTACCGACAGCCACTGATAGGTACCTCCGATCACCCGAAGCAAGACTAGCTATTTCCATAATCAATGCAGGCTGTGCCAGCATGTGAGACACGTCCAACCCCATTGGAAATCCCCCAAAAGGGGTCTTTTCCTCTTGAACAAGGAGAGCGCGTGCTCACTGTTGGTGACAAGTTCCCCGCCTTCGACCTGACCGCCTGCGTCTCGCTCGAGGCCGGTGCCGAGTTCGCGCAGATCGACCACAAGACCTACGAGGGCAAGTGGAAGGTCGTCTTTGCGTGGCCTCTCGACTTCACCTTCGTGTGCCCGACCGAGATCGCCGCCTTCGGCAAGCTGAACGACGAGTTCGCCGACCGCGACGCGCAGGTCCTCGGCTTCTCGCTCGACTCCGAGTACGTGCACCACGCCTGGCGCAAGGACCACGCCGACCTGCGTGACCTGCCCTTCCCGATGATGTCGGACATCAAGCGCGAGCTCTCCGCCGAGCTGGGCATCCTCGGCGAGGACGGCCTGCCGATGCGCGCCGTCTTCATCGTGGACCCGAACAACGAGATCCAGTTCTCGATGGTGACCGCCGGCTCCGTGGGCCGTAACCCCAAGGAGGTCCTGCGGGTCCTCGACGCCCTGCAGACCGACGAGCTGTGCCCGTGCAACTGGAACAAGGGCGACGCCACGATCGACGCCGGCGCGCTGCTGGCCGGTGAGTGACGGATGTCCCTCGACTCCCTGAAGGCGTCCGTCCCGGACTTCGCCAAGGACCTGAAGCTGAACCTCGGTTCGGTCATAGGCAACAGCGACCTCCCGCAGCAGCAGCTGTGGGGCACGGTCCTGTCCTGCGCGATCGCCGCCCGCTCCCCGCGCGTCCTGCGTGAGCTGGAGCCGGAGGCGAAGGCGAACCTCTCGCCGGAGGCGTACACCGCCGCCAAGTCCGCTGCCGCGGTCATGGCGATGAACAACGTCTTCTACCGCACGCGCCACCTGCTCTCCGACCCGGAGTACGGCAACCTGCGCGCGGGCCTGCGGATGAACATCATCGGCAACCCGGGCGTGGAGAAGGTCGACTTCGAGCTGTGGTCCCTCGCGGTCTCCGCGATCAACGGCTGCGGCCAGTGCCTGGACTCGCACGAGCAGGTCCTGCGCAAGGCGGGCGTCGACCGCGAGACGGTCCAGGAGGCCTTCAAGATCGCCTCGGTGATCCAGGCCGTGGCGGTCACCCTCGACGCCGAGGCCGCCATCGCCGGCGAGTGACAGCCGCCCCGTACGACGCCAGGGCCCCGCGACCGGAAACGGTCGCGGGG
>NZ_JBHYMC010000085.1:9568-23480 GCF_042742535.1 Streptomyces sp. NPDC058880 | reverse complement strand
ATCACCCGCAGCCGCCTCGGACGCCTCACCCGCCAAGGCTTCCTCACCCAGCCCGGACGAGGCTGCTACCAGAAACGGACTTAACGTCCTCTCAGGCGTCAGAGGCAGGCCAGGATTGGTGTGGAGTGGCCCTGTCGAGAGCCGCGCTGGTGCTTCCAGCACGACTTCCCACCCTGCGTCCAGGACGAGGGTCAGCCGAAAGTCGATGCTGATCCTGACGACACTCAGGCCTCGGAGGTTCAGGATCCAGCGGTCCTCGTGCTCGACCGGTTCCACTTCAGTGCTCATCACCACACCATGGTCCACTCCGTCGCAGGCACCAAGGGATTTCACTCCTCTTCGGCATCACCCTCTGCCGAGCCGTCGATGGTCACTGCCTTTGGATGTTCCGCAGAAGCCAGCTTCGCTGAGAGCGCGAGGAGAGGCGTTCGCGACCATCCCGGCAAACCGGCAGCTCAGAACAAGATCAACGGACACTGCAGTGCGACGGGACATGATCTCATTTTTCTGGTCCCGGGCAGCGAACGGAACACTTGGTCAGCCGCCCCTGCCACTGCTGCACCGGCCGACGCAGCCCCACCACTTCCGTGATCATCACCCTCTCGCCAGCCCACCTCCACCTCTGCCTGCGGCATCAACTCTGGACCCGCTCCACTCACGACATCCCGCTCCTCTCCTTGCCGGAAGTCATCGAAGCCCAGCGTCGACTCGACCAGCTCGCCCGCCGGCACGGTCAGATCAGACAAGGAGCGACTCTGTCGGGGATCTTGGAGTTCTCGGGACGAGGGCTGTTGGCGCTTGGAACACTTCGGACGGTCCTGCGTAGTTCCGTCCTCCTGAGTGCGTTGTGGCAAACCGGATCTCGTTCGAATCCTGCGGTGCGGGTGATCATTCGGGCAGAGATGTCAGTGCGGTCGTGGGCATGAAGAAACGGGCCCCTTGGTAGTGACGTGGTTGTTGAGGCCGGTCACGAGCAAGGAGACCCGTTGTGCGACGAGTTGACCATCCCTGCTGTACCCGCGTCCACCACGGTCATCCCTGAGTGTGACTGCTACGTGCACAGGTTCGGTTCGATCGCTCCGGGACGGCGGGCGCGGTGCTATCCGAGTGACATGACGGACGCGGAGTGGGCCGAGGTCCGTGCCGCGATGCCGGTACCGGCCTGGCTGCTCAAGCGGAGCGGGCGTCCGGAGGCGTACTGCCACCGCGAGATGCTCGACGCTGTGCGCTACCTGGTCGACAACGGCGTGAAGTGGATGGCCATGCCGGTCGACTTCCCGTACTGGCCCTCCCCGGCATCCACATCCGGCTCCGTGACCGCGGGCTGCTGCCCCGGCAACACCTTCTCGACGGCGGCTACCTCTCGGTCTCGCTGCTGCACCGCTCCCTCCGCGACCACCAGGTCGAACTCGTCGGCCCGGTCAAGGCCAGCGGTGCATGGCAGAGCAAGGAACAGACCGGCTTAACCCAGGACGACTTCACCATCGACTTCGACCAGCGCCAGGTCACCTGCCCCAATGGCGAGACCAGCCACATCTGGCTTAAGCCACCGGCCATGGCCCCCTACACCGTGGCCCGGTTTCGCCCATACCAGTGCAACCCGTGCCCCGACCGGCCCGCCTGCGCCCGCGGCACTGCTGCCCGCACCGTGAACTTCCTCCCACAGCATCTGCATGAACTCCAGGCCCAGAACCGCGCGAACCAGCAAGACTCCCAATGGAGACGGCTCTGCGCCACCCGGTCCGGAGTCGAAGGCACCATCTGCGAGTTCATCAACGGACACCGGGCCCGCCGCAGCCGCTACCACGGCCACCGCAAGACACACGTGCAGCACGTCCTGACCGGCATCGCCATCAACATTGAACGCCTCGCCTCACGCACAACTCGCCACCCCCACCGCCCCCGGCGCCCCACGACCTTCCAGCAGTACCTCGATGCCCGCGGCCTGACCTGGGAATGCTGGTGGCGGCAAGGCAAATGAGCCGCGCGCACAAGATCCCCGACAGAGTCGCACAGCGATCCGCCGCCCGGAGACAGAACGCGGAGCCGCCCCCGGCTGACGCGGGCCCGCGCCCTGCCCTGGCGGCCCTGCTGACGTTGCGCGAGGTGCGCGAACAGCTCGCCGGCTGGGAGAGCGGACTGATCGAAACCGCCCGCGGGCAGGGAGCCAGCTGGGCCGACCTTGCAGGCCCCCTTGGCGTCTCCAGCCGCCAGGCCGCCGAGCGCCGCTACCTGCGACTGCGCCCCGGCACGCCTGGCTCCACCGGTGAGGAGCGTGTCCAGGCCACCCGTAATTCACGTGCTGCGGACCGCACCGTCACCGCATGGGCCCGCGACAACGCAGCGGACCTGCGTCGCCTCGCCGGACAGATCACCGCCCTCACCGACCTGCCCGAGAATGCCCAGGACGCGGTCGGCGAGCTGAACCTGGCACTCGCCGATAACGACCCTGCCCGCCTCGTCCGCCCGCTGACCGCCACGCGCGCGTACCTACGGCCCGAAGACGCCGGCCTCGCCGAACGCATCGACACCCTCACGCGGCACACCGAACAGCTCCGCCAGGACACCCACGACCAACGCAGCACTTGAGCCTGGGACACCCGAGATCGCCGCTTCATGCGGCGAAGCTCTTTCGCCTGATGGAAGGGCACCCACGAACCGTTGCGGACGCCGATCTCGCCAGCGCATGACGACCCGATGTGCGCCCGCCCCGCCGTCCCATGATCCCGCCCAGAGCAGATGGCCTGGGCGGTTTCCTGAAGCGCGGGAACATGGTCCGCCTGGCAGCGGTCACGGTCGCGCCGTCTGCTCCAGCGCTCCGAGCGGAAAGCCGGAACAGACGGTTCCTCTGTGCGGGGCTGCTTCTGTGGTTACAGGGTGCGGGTCAGGTGGTCAGTGAGGAGCCGGGTGAAGCGGGCCGGGTCGGGCAGGTCGCCTCCTTCGGCGAGCAGAGCGCTGCCGTAGATCAGCTCGGCGATCTCCGTCAGAGCGGGGGCCTCGGCGTCTGCGTGGTGTGCGGTGCGAAGTGCGGTGATCAGGGGGTGTGTGGGGTTGAGTTCCAGGATCCTTTTGACGGTGGGCATCTGCTGGCCCATGGCCCGGTACATCTTTTCCAGGGTGGGTGTGACGTCGTGGGCGTCGCCGACGATGCAGGCTGCCGAGGTTGTCAGGCGTGATGACAGGCGTACCTGCTTGACGTGGTCGGACAGGGTGGTGGTCAGCCAGGGCAGCACGGCGGCGAAGTCCTGCTCGCGCTGGGCCTTGTCGGCTTCGGTTTCCGTTCCGCCGTCGGCGGTGTCGTCGAGGTCGACCTGGCCCTTGGCGATGGACTGCAGGCGATGGCCGTCGAATGCGGGGACCTGGTCGACCCATACCTCGTCGATGGGGTCGGTGAGGATGAGCACCTCGTAGCCCTTGGCGGCGAAGGCTTCCATGTGGGGGGACTTCTCGACCATGGCGCGGGTCTCGCCGGTCAGGTAGTAGATGGTGTCCTGACCTTCCTTCATGCGCTCGACGTACTCGCGCAGTGTGGTGGTCTTCTCCTGGTCGTGAGTGGAGGCGGCCGACACCAGCTCCAGCAGGGCCTCGGTGTTGTCGGTGTCCTCGAGCAGGCCCTCCTTCAGTGCTCGGCCGAACTGGGCCCAAACCTTCGCGTAGCGCTCGGCGCCCTTGGCCTGCATGTCCTTGAGTGCGCCGAGAACCTTCTTGACCAGGCGTCGGCGTACGCCTTGGATCTGGCGGTCATGCTGGAGGAGCTCGCGAGAGACGTTCAGCGACAGGTCGTGGGCGTCCACGACGCCCTTCACGAAGCGCAGGTAGTTGGGCATGAGCGCTTCGCAGTCGTCCATGATGAACACCCGCTTCACGTACAGCTGCACGCCGGACTTGGACTCGCGGGAGTACAGGTCGAAGGGGGCCTGTTCGGGGATGAAGAGCAGCGCCTCGTATTCGAAGGTGCCTTCGGCGCGCATGTGGATCGTATCGGCCGGGGGCAGCCAGTCGTGGCTGATCTGCTGGTAGAACTCGTTGTACTCGTCCTCGGTCACCTCGCTTCGAGGCCGGGCCCACAGCGCCTTCATCGAGTTGAGCGTGTCGAGGGCGGAGGTGGCTTCGCCGTCGGCATCGGTCCGGTCGGTGGCCATGCGGATCGGCCAGCGGATGAAGTCCGAGTAGCGCTTGACGGTCTGTCGGATCTTCGATTCGGAGAGGTAGTCGGCGAGTCCGTCCTCGCTGTCGACGGGCTTGAGGTGCAGGGTGACCGAGGTGCCGACGGGGAGGTCGTCGGCGGCCTGGATGGTGTAGGAGCCCTCGCCGTCGGACTCCCACTGGGTACCGGAGTCGGTGCCGGCCCGCCGGGTGTGCACGGTGACCTTGTCGGCGACCATGAACGCCGAGTAGAAGCCGACGCCGAACTGCCCGATCAGACTCTCCGTGGTCGCGGCGTCCTTGGACTCCTTGATCTTCTCCAGGAGGGCGGCGGTGCCGGACTTGGCGATCGTGCCAATCAGCTCCACGAGATCATCTCGGGTCATGCCGATGCCGTTGTCCCGGACGGTCAAGGTGCGGGCGTCCCTGTCGACCTCCAATGAGATGTGCAGGTCAGCGGTGCCGTTCTCGGTGAGGCTGGCATCGGTCAGTGATGCCAGCCGCAGTTTGTCCAGGGCGTCGGAGGCGTTCGAGATCAGCTCGCGCAGGAAGATGTCCTTGTTCGAGTAGATCGAGTGAATCACCAGCCGGAGCAACTGGCGGGTCTCGGCCTGGAATTCCAGCGTCTCGACGCTGCTGGGCATGCTGGGTCCTTTCAGCGGAAGGTCAGATACGGATGGGCCTGAGGCAGAGGCCTCGTCGGCGTGACGCGCAGGTGGTGCGCACCGCGGACGGAGGATTGCTCGGCGTGTGCGGGTCAGTCTTCGTCGGAGGCTGTCGTCGTGCGGTGGGCTTCGAGGACGTCCAGGGAGTCGACGAGAGCGGTGTGGCGGGCGTCGAGGTGGGGACGCATGCCGGCCAGGGGCGCGATGAGCTCGGCGGCGTCCGCGGCGCCGAGAGCGGTGTGCAGGGCGGCCTGCGCCGAGCGCGCTTCGGGCCTGAGGTGAGCGAGAGCGGTGATCTGTCCGGCGAGGCGACGCAGGTCGGCTGCGTTGGCTCGGGCCCAAGTGGCGGCGGTGCGGTCAGCGGCACGGCGTTCGCGGGTGGCCTGCACACGCTGCTCTCCGGTGGTACCGGCGGGGCCGGGCCGGCCGCGCAGGTAGCGGCGTTCAGCAGCTTGGCGGCTGGCGACACCGAGGGGATGGGCAAGCTCTGCCCAGCTGGCGCCTGCATCGCGGGCGGTTTCGATCAGACCGGTCTCCCAGCCGGCGAGCTGCTCACGCACCTGCCGCAGCAACATGAGTGAGGCCAGAGCCTGTTCGGGGCCGGGCCCGAGGGCGTCGGCAGTGTCGTTCTGGGCGTCGCGCAACGCGTCGTCCATGGCCACCAGGGCTGCCGCGGCAGCCATGAAGGACGCCGGACTGCGGGCCTCGCTACCGGGCGCGGACGGCTGATGGGCTGCGGTCACGGGCACCTCCTTCGAATGTCATCAGGTTGACGACGACATGATTGTCATCCACTGGATGACATGTTACAACAGGGTCTGTGCAGCGCATTGGCAGCAACCGTTCGAACCTGCTGGAGGTGTTTCACGATGTTGATGCGCACTGCCCCCTTCCGTGAGCTGGACCGGATGGCGCAGCAACTGGTGGGTCCGGGTACCTGGTCGAAGCCGTCGGTGATGCCGATGGACGCCTACCGCGAGGGTGACGAGTACGTGGTGGCCTTCGATGTCCCCGGCGTGACCGCAGACGCGATCGACATCGACATCGAGAGGAACATGCTGACCGTCAAGGCCGAGCGACGGCCGACGGCCAAGGCCGACAACGTCAAGATGGAGCTGTCCGAGCGGCCGCTGGGCGTCTTCTCCCGCCAGATCATGCTCGCCGACACTCTCGACACCGAGCGCATCCAAGCTGACTACGAGGCCGGCGTTCTCACCCTGCGCATCCCGATCGCCGAGCGCGCCAAGCCCCGCAAGATCTCCATCGGTGCCGGCTCCGACCGCAAGGAGATCTCCGGCTGACCAGTCCGGAACCGGTGCGGAGGACAGCCCATCCGATCTCCCCCTCCCTGGCCTCCGCACCCCCTGTGGAACCGACAACACCAAGGGGCGGCGGCTGATGACCTTGCGACGGAAAGTGTTCCTCGACCATGTGAAGGAACGCGGCGAATACGACATCGCGGACTAGGCCGAGCGTGCGGCGCGCGTCGTGCTTGCCCTGCTCGGCACCCACTAGATCGGCAGGGTCCGCGCCCAGCACGCGGCACGCCCTGCCGGAAGGCTTCAGCATGATCCTGCTCAACCCGCTGGAGAGCGCCGAGCCGCTTCCCCCGAGCGATTCGTCCGCGCGACCGCCGCCCGAATCGAGGGCGCCACCGAGCAGACCGCGACGAGAGACGTCAGCGCCGTGCCGGCCACCGTCGCCGACACGGCAGGCGAAGACCTGACAAGGCAGATCCTGCCTCAGCTCCCCGTCGGCTACGACCTTCTCTTCGGCCGCCCCCAACCCATCTGACGAAGACCGGGAGTGCCACGTGCCCGGCGCTCCCACGGCTCCTGAAAGGCATGCACCGCAGTGATCACCGACGCCCGCGTACCGCTCACGCACCAGCAGCCGTGCTCGACGGCCTACGAGCAGATGCTGGAGAAGGTCCGATACGAAGGCGCCTACCCCACCCGTGAACGGGCCGAAGAAGCTGTCCGCGTAGTGCTCACCGGACTCGGACGTCAACTGACCGGTGACGAACGCGTCGACCTGGCCCGCTGCCTGCCCCTTGAGGCGGCACGCGTGCTGACCGCGCAGATCCCCGACACCCGGCCACTGACCGGCTGGGACTTCGTCAAGGACCTCGCCACACGCTCCGGCGCCTCTCTGGCCACCACCCGCTGGGACACCGGCGCCGTCTTCACCGCCGTCACAGCCCACGCCGGCCCCGACCTGACCAGCCGCATCCTCCACCAGCTCCCTACCGACTGGGCTCTGCTGTTCGGCCAAGCAGAAATCACCCCCGCCACATAGCCACCGAGACGCCCGCCCAGGAGACATCTCCGGGCTCGCCGAGGCTCCAGCCCCCGACTGCCGACTCCGGTCGTGCTGGTCGCGCAGATACTGCTGCTTCCAGGGTTCCTCTACTTGTTCGTAGGCTCGGAGCTGGCCGCCCGGCATGACTGTTGCCCACTGTCGAAGGTATGACCTGGGGGGTGGTGTCACCGGGTCCGGGGGTGTTCGTCGGAGACGCTGATCAGAGGTCCGGCCACCGTCCGGTCCGGCGCAATGCTGGACAGTTCGCGGGCGGCAGGTCTGCATAACGTGGATGCGCGAGCACGACACCCGAGCCGGGGCCGGCACCGTCAACACCCCCTGGGAAGGGGCACGATGTTCGAGATCGAAGACGTGGGCGTGTTCCTCGGCCTGGACGTCGGCAAGAGCAGCCATCACGGTCATGGGCTCACCCCGGGCGGGAAGAAGGTCTTCGACAAGCAGCTGCCCAACAGCGAGCCCAAGCTGCGGGCCGTCTTCGACAAACTGACCGCGAAGTTCGCCACCGTGCTGGTGATCGTGGACCAGCCCGCCTCCATCGGCGCTCTGCCACTGACCGTCGCCCGCGACGCGGGCTGCCAGGTCGCCTACCTGCCCGGACTGGCGATGCGCCGGATCGCCGGCCTCTACCCGGGCGAGGCCAAGACCGACGCCAAGGACGCCGCCGTCATCGCGGACGCCGCCCGGACGATGCCGCACACCCTGCGCTCGCTGGAGCTGACCGACCAGATCACCGCCGAGCTGACCGTGCTCGTCGGCTTCGACCAGGACCTGGCCGCCGAGGCCACCCGCACCTCCAACCGGATACGCGGCCTGCTCACCCAGTTCCACCCCAGCCTGGAACGCGTCCTGGGCCCGCGCCTGGACCACCAGGCCGTGACCTGGCTGCTGGAGCGCTACGGATCCCCAGCCGCCCTGCGCAAGGCCGGACGCCGCAGACTCGTCGAGCTGATCCGCCCGAAGGCCCCGCGCATGGCCACCAGGCTGATCGACGACGTCTTCAACGCGCTCGACGAGCAGACCGTCGTCGTTCCCGGGACCGGGACCCTCGACATCGTCATCCCCTCCCTGGCCGCCTCGCTGGCCGCTGTCCACACCCAGCGCCGGGCGATGGAAGCCCAGATCAACGCCCTGCTGGAGGCTCACCCTCATTCCCGGTCCTGACGTCGATGCCCGGCGTCGGCGCCAGGACCGCCGCCGTCCTCCTGGTCACCGTCGGCGACGGCACCAGCTTCCCCACCGCCGCCCACCTCGCCTCCTACGCCGGCCTCGCCCCAGCCACCAAGCAGTCCGGGACCTCGATCCATGGCGAACACGCACCCCGAGGCGGAAACCGGCAGCTCAAACGGGCGATGTTTCTCTCCGCCTTCGCCTGCATGAACGCCGACCCAGCCTCCCGCGCCTACTACGACAAGCAACGCGCCCGCGGCAAGACCCACACCCAGGCCCTCCTCCGCCTCGCCCGCCAACGCATCAGCGTCCTGTTCGCCATGCTCCGCGACGGCACCTTCTACGAATCCCGGACACCGACGGACATCGAGCTCGCCGCCTAGCCTCAGCGAGCCCGAACCACCCGAAACCCGACACAGGCGCCTTGACGAAAGACATAGAGGCACCCCCCACTTCTCGCCCCAGGCACCTCATGTTCACTCGGGAGAGTGATGGGTGGGCCGCACGATCCAGCAGTTACACCTCGGCATCCCAGCACTGCTGCATTTACCAGAGGATCCGTAGGCGCCGACGCCGATCTGAGTGGCCGTCAGTGCTAGGCGCACTCCAGAATGACCAATTATTTTCATAACGACATATTAAGAGATATGTCGGGGCAGGGAATTCTCTGCGGATGAGGCGGTGTGCGCCCGTCCTGCCGTCCCGGGGCCTCGCACCGCCGCCGGGGACCATTCCTCAGCAGAAAGGCCCTCGTGGTGACGTACAGTGACCCGGAAACCCGGCCGCGGGTCAGGCGCAGGTGGCCCAGCCCCCGCCGCCCGGAGACTCCGCCCGTACAGGTCGTCTCGGAACCCCTCGTGTGCTCACGGGCCACGCCCGCACGGGAGAACCGCCGGAACGGCTGGCGTGTCGGGGTGACAGCAGCAGCGTGCGCTGTTCTCGTCGGAGCGGCGGCGCTGCCCGCCACCGCCTATTCCGCGGCCGCTCCACCCCCTTCCGGCAGACAGGCGGTCACGTCCGGGACCTACACGTTCGACTACACCGGGACGCCTCAAACCCTGGCGGACGTCCCTGCCGGAGCCATCGTCACCGTCACCGCAGACGGAGCCGGCGGCGGCTCGTGCTTCGCCAGTACGGGCGGCACGGGGGCCCGGGTCACGACGACGCTACGGACCGCGTCAGTCACCACGTACACCGTCAGGGTCGGTGGAACCGGTCAGCGATGCAACTTCGGCCCCGAGGGCGGCTTCAACGGCGGTGGGAGCAGTGGAGGCGGGAGCGGTGGCCCGCGAGGCTCGAGCGGAGGCGGCGCCTCGAGTGTCACTGCCGGCACGGCCCTTCAGGTCGTTGCGGGCGGGGGCGGCGGGAGCGGCGGGGGGAGTGGCAACGGCCGTGCGGGCGGGAGCGGCGGACAGCCGGATGGCGGGGCCGGAGGCGCCGGAACCGGCGAGGCCCCCGGCTCGGGCGGTGGCGGCGGTCTGACCAGCACCGGTGCCCCCGGCTCGGGGGGAGCCGGGGCGGGTGCTCAGGAGAACTGCACTAGCTTTTCCGGGGACGGTGGGACCGGTTTCGACGCGGCAACCGGCGTGGTCGGCACGGGCGGGCACGGCGGTGACCTCGCGGGCGGATGTGCCGGAGGTGGCGGCGGAGGCGGTGGCGGGGGCGGCTACTTCGGCGGTGGCGGCGGCGGAGGAGGAGGGGACGACGCGGGCGGCGGCGGTGGCGGGGGCAGCAGCTACGCCAGCGGGACGGACACCAGCTACGGCCTGTCGACCGTCGGCACCCCGAACAGCAACGGTCAGGTGACCGTCACCGTCACGGCCTTCCCCAGCCTGACGATCGCCAATGAGCACACCGGCCACTTCACCCATGGCAGGAACGGCGCCTACACCCTCACCGTCACGAACATCGGCAGCGGGCCGTCCGGCGGCGCCGTCACCGTTGCCGACAGGCTCCCCGCCGAACTGGCCCCCGTCTCCATCCGCGGTGACGGGTGGGAATGCGTCTTCGTCAGCCTCACCTGCACCCGCAACGACAGCCTCGCCCCGGGCGACAGCTACCCTGCCGTCACCCTCACCGTGAGGGCCGACTGCAGGACCTTCGACAAGTTCGGCTTCGGACCTGGCGACAGCACCATCAGAGCGGCCAACGCAGCGACCGTCACGGGCGGCGGCAGCGCCCCCGACACCGCCGCCGACCCCACCACGATCAGGTGTGGGCGGGGCGGACTGCACCACGGCGTCTCTCGCATGCACCAGTGGCCGCCAAGGCACTGAACCCGAGTTCCATAGCAGGCCGTCAGATGTCGCGCGCGAGCCGCCGGCCCGACCGGCTGTTCCGCCCCTGAGCCTGCCGTGCCGGCCTCGTCGACCTCCACTGCGCATCTCCGAGATGACATGGCGGACGCCCCGTCTTCGTAGATATGCACGGATGGTGCGGGGAAGTGTCCAGTGAACGGTGGTTCTGGAGTTGTCGGAGGCTCAGCGGCGGGCGGCTGAGAGTCGTCCGTCGAAGGTGATGTCGAAGGCACGGCATCGTCGACGCCCTTGCCAAGGTCGGCGTCACCTGCCGGGCGGACCAGGCCTATCGGGGTGCCGGTAGAACGGTCCCCACCCCCTACTGCGGCCGCTGGGGAACCCTTACCACCGGTCAGAAGGCCGTCAACCACTCGCACGCGAAGATCCGCGCACTCGTAGAGCGGGCCAGGGCCACCCTCAAAGCCTGGCGACTCCTCCGCAAGATCCGATGCTCGACCACCCGCGTCACCGCACTCGTCCAGGCCGTCCTCGCCCTGCACCTGGCCAGCTCAGAGCGATGATGGAAAAGGCTCGGTGTCAGTCGCTGATACCCGGCCGCCCACCCCGCTGGTGGACGGCCCTGGCCGACGACAGCGGCCGATACCCCTTCACGCGGTACCAGGCCCGGCGTACCGAGTGCTGCTACAGGACGGCCGCGATGAAACGGGCGTCCTGAGCAGTACCGACGTTGTGATCGGCGTGGCCGACGCAGTCCCCGGAGCGGCCACCAGTGAGGTTGATCCCGGGGAGTGGACACCGGGTTTCATGCGGCGAGTACAGCGTACGTGATGTGATCAGTTGCTGTTCGAACTCGGCTGGTGTGAGGTAGCCGAGGGCGGAGTGCCGACGCCGCCGGTTGTAGTACGAGAGCCAGCGGAACACCTCAAGCCGTGTCTGCGCCTTCGAGGTCCAGCATCGCCCGTGAAGCAGTTCTCGTTTGAGGCCTTGGAAGAACGACTCGGCGAGGGCGTTGTCGTAGCTCGAGCCGATCCGGCCCATGCTGCGGCGGATTCCGTGCTGGCGGCAGACGTCGGCGAAGGCAGCCGCGTTGTACTGGGGCGCCCCTGTCGGTGTGGAAGACGACGCCGTTCACCTGGCCGCCGCGGGACAGATCTCCTGACGGAAGGCATGTCATGAAGTTCGCGGTCATGGGCGGTACCGGGCTGATCGGGTCGCAGGTCGTCACGAATCTGAACGCCGCCGGGCACGAGGCGGTGCCACGGGGGTACGCCTTCACGAACCACCGCCCGCCTGCGCGGTCCTCGGCCAGGTAGTTGCGGGTCGCCGTTCCCGCCGGTCCTGTGCTGACCGCAGCCGGTGAGATCCGGTACAGCAGCGCCAGGATCCCGGCCACGACCCTCGCCTCGGCCTCGCCGCTCATCGCGCTGCCCTCGGCGTCGGGGCGGCCCCGCGGACGGGCGCCGGGCCGGACGCCCGGCCCAGGCCCGCGGCTGGTCGGCGTACGCACGTCCTTCACCAGCCCATCTGCGCATAGGCACGGCCCTCGGCGATGCTGCTGATGGCTGTCCGGGTGTAGGAGACGAGACGGTCCGGAAGCTCGTGGGTCGGCCACCACTTCCAGGTCAGGCACTTGTCCGGCTCGCGGACCTCGGGGGTGCCCTCCCAGCGGCGTGCCCGGAAGACGAGTTGCATCAAGGGCAGGCTGCCCGGGGCGTCGACGACATGGACGACGTGCGCGAGCTCGGCGTCAGCGGGGTCGATGACCAGCCCCGCCTCCTCCCACGCCTCGCGGACCAGGCACGCGAGGGCGGACTCCTGCTCGCACCGCCCGGCGAGGTAGTGCCAGGTGTCGCCCGCGTACTTCACATCGGGGTGACGCAGGCCTAGCAGCACCCGGCCTTCGGCGTCTTCGATGTGGAGGTGGACCCCGACGCCGTTCAGCACCACCCGCTCGCCCCCGTCCCACACCGGAGGAGCCACGGCCCGGCCGTCGCCCGGAGGGTTCGCGGCGGCGTGCCGGTGAATCAGAGCACGGGTGGCGGGGCTCAGCCGCAGCCGGTCCAGATCATCGGGCGCGAACCAGCGCAGCAGCACACCCTCGTGCAGCGTGAGATGGTCGGGATTGCCGCGCCACCGGCCGGCGAAGACCCGGACGGGGACGCTGAGGCCGTCGATGCTGGTGGCGTCCTCCACGGCGTAGGGCGTGAGGTCCTCAAGGTGGAGGTCGGGCACCTCCTCGGACAGCTCCCGCAGCAGCGTGCCCTCAAGGCTCCGGTCCCCGTGCGTACGCCCGCCACCGAGGAGCGCGAACGCCCCCGACTCCCAGATGACGCCGGGCTTGTGGTCGCGCAAATGGAGCAGGTAACGGCCGGCCCCGTCGTGGATGAGCGCGGAGGCGTTCACCGGCTCCGGCCGGCCGTCCAGGCGTGCCTGGAGGAGCTTCGTGCGCAGGGTCGGCGAGGTGACCTCCGGCTGTGGGAGCCACTGGGCGCCGGACGCCCCCACGTCCTGCAACGCGATCGCCGGCGGCTCCTCGCCGGCGAGGTAGAAGACATAGCGGACGTCGTGGTGGCGGTGGGCCGGTTCGCCCGTGGCGGGGTTGGCGTCGACATCGTGGACGCCGATGTCGATCGGAGAGCCGAGCAGCTGCCGGGTCAGGCACAGGGCGCCCGGCCTGCTCCGACACCTCGCGCAGCGCCGCGGCGAGCAGTGTTCGGTCCTCGGGCTCGATGCGGCCGCCCGGGGCGGAGATGAGGCCGCCGGTGGCCCGGAGCGGGGTGTGCAGCACCCGGCCCTGCCGGTCGATCACGACGGCGCTGCACGTGACGTGCCCGGGCAGCGTCGTCCGGGCGGTCGTGTCGACGGGCCGGTCCAGGGCGGCGAGCAGCCCGGCCAGGGCGTCGCGCTCGCCGGGGTGGCGGTGGAGGTAGTCCTCGACGGTCCTGCGGACTGCGGTGGGGCTGGGGGGCATGTGACTGATCTCGCCTTCGACGGAATGGGGCGGTACGGCCGGCCGGGCTGGAGGAAGTCGTGCTGGCGGATCAGCTCACCGTCTCGTGGCCGGAGGGCTGTGCCGCGGGGCCTGGGAACCGGATTGGGTGCGGGCGCCTGCCCGTACTGGGCGGCCTGGGCGGTGAACATCCCCTGGTACAGGCCGCCCGTGCGGGCCATCAGATCCTCGTGGGTGCCGTCCTCGACGACACAGCCTTGATCGAGGACGTGGATGTGGTCGGCGTGCATGGTCGCGGGGGGGGGGGGCCCGCCCACACCACAGTTGGCGGCCCCCCCCCCCCCCCCCGCCCCCCCACGCCCCGCCCCGCGGCGGGGCGCGTTTAAAAGGAGGGACCCAGCGCG
>NZ_JBHYMC010000085.1:0-9558 GCF_042742535.1 Streptomyces sp. NPDC058880 | reverse complement strand
GCGCCCCATCCCTCACCCGTTTTGGCGGTTGGGGGGGGGGGGGGGGGGGGGGGGGGGGGGGGGGGCGGGCCCCCCCCCCCCCCGGGCGGCCCCCCCCCCCCCCGCGACCGCGAGCACGACCAGGGACGGCAGCGCGTCGTGGAGCTTGTCCACGGTGGGACCGTCGGCGAACCACTGCGCCAGGACGCCGTTGACCGCGACCAGCCCACCACGCTGCCGTGGCGCCCTGCCCGAGCTCGGCCGACACAACCCCCAACAGGGCGCGCCGGTCCGCCTTCCAGCCGGTGCACAGCACCATGCCCACCATGTGCGGCAGCGCGGCCGCCATGCGCCCGAACTTCATCCGGGTCAGCGGCCCTTCGTGACGGACGTAGGACTGGTCGTAGCGCAGTCGGCCGCCGTACAGCTCCCGCTCGGCATCCGACATACTCTCCGTGTCTTCGACCCTCGGGCCGCTCGCGATCGTGTCGCTGCCTGGTGCGACCGGCGTCAACGTGTTCCCCCTTCGTGGGCATGGTGGCGTCCCCGTGTTCAACGACGCCGCGGGATTTCGAGCACCTGTTCCTTTCGGACGCGTTGCGCACCCTTTGATTCAGCGGTTTTCCGAAGGTGCGCAGTGCACCGACCCTTGCCGCGCAAGAACTGTCGGTCGGGGTGGATTGGCCGAAACGCCGACGTTCCGCCGCAGCGGCAGCACGCGGTCAGCAACAGTTCTCGCCTGATCCCTCGCTTGTGCGTTGTCGCCATCCGGCCCGCCCGCGGGGGGCCCGGGGTGACCAGGGGCACCTGGCCCGTGAGGGGCATCGGTCTGTGTCCAGCCGTTCGTGGGACACTTCGCCGGGGATTCCAGGTCCTGTTGGAACCGATGGGTCGCGTAGCGACGGAGACGGCTCAGACCGCGGTCGATGGTGGCCGGGGTTTCCGAGAGGTTGATCCGCCGGAGTCGCCTACCGGATGACAGCGCCTCCCGGGCGGCGGTGGTGCCGCCGTGGACAGCAGTCGGCACGGTTGCCCGGCCGTTCCGCGGGGAGGCGGGCCCGAATCGCCTGGTTCCTCGGCCCGAACGCCGGCTCCGAACCCCCCAGGGGCTTCGGAGCCGGCCCGGCTGGAGTCGGGCCCGTGCCCGCCTTATCGAGTCGTCCGCACCCTCGGGGCCGGTTGCGCGCGGGGGACGGCGCCGGCTCATGCAGGGCTCCGACGATGGTGCGTAGGGGGCGGACACGCACGGCGCATCCCGCCCTGACGGAGGCGCCCCGGGGACGGGGACAGCGACAGGGAGGGGGTCAGTACAGGCCTTCGGGGGCCGAACTGGTGGTCTGGAGGGGGCGGACGTTGGCGACGCCGTCGGAGGGCCAGTGTCCACTGCGATGGCGGAGCGCCTGGTCGCGTTCCAGGATGTTGGGGAGGAAGAGGTCCTCGTGGAGGACGGTCAGCCGGACCTGGCCGACCGAGCCGGGCGCGACCAGGGCGGCGGGGTCGTCCTTGTCCACCACCGCCATGGTGACCTCCGGGTAGTTCGGGACGTAGCTGATGAGTTCGCCGTCCCGCTCGACGTCCAGGCAGGCCGCGTTGCCGAAGGTGTTGCCGTACGTCAGTCCGCAGATCCCGCCCTCCAGGGCGGCGGTGAAGGTCCGGTACATGTCGCCGCTGATCTGGGTGCCGCTCAGGCGTACGCCGTCGAGGGCTGCGACCAGTTCCGGCCGGCGCTGGCGGAGGGCCTGGAAGAGGGCGGGGGTGGTGTTGAGGTAGTGGACCCGGCCCTGCCGGAGCACGTCGGTGATCTGCTCCAGCAGGTGGGTGGTGTAGTCGCCGACCTCGGCCAGCCGTCCGGCCCGGATGAGGCGCTTGACCCACCGCGGGTCCATGTCCACGGCGTACACCTGGCCGGCGTGGAGTTCCGAGACCTCCCGGACGCCGTTGCCGATCAGGTGCGGTCCGGTGGGGGTGGCCTGGAGCCAGGCGCGGCCCGGCGCGAAGCCCTCCCGTACAAAGGACCAGCGGCGCCAGATCGCCCGGTGCAGCAGCATGTCCGAGGTGTAGAACACCCGGCAGGGGGTCCCGGTGGTGCCGCCGCTGTCCCAGACCCGCCCGGCGAGCGGCCGGGGCACGGCCAGCGGGACGAGGTCCGCCGGGTCCTCCTCGCGGAGGCGGTCGAGCGGGAACGGGCCGAAGGCCGTGAGCTCGTCGTAGCGGGTGATGTCGCGCGGGTCGAAGTCCAGCTTGGCGGCGCGGCCCAGCCAGTAGGGGCTGCCGGCCACCGGGTCGAAGTGCCGCCGGACCACGGTACGGGTCCACGCGTCGAGGTCGGTGTCCAGCCGGCGCGCGACGTAGGCGTCCGGGTCGACGGGGGTGCCGGGGTCGGCGCGGGTGGCGGCGGTCATGACAGCGCCGTGGCGCCGGTGAGGTCGATTCCGAGGTCGTAAGCGGTGGTCAGGGCCTGCTCGATGTGCTCCGGCCGCTCGATGTGCACCACCGGGAAGGGGAACGCGAGGATGCCTTCGGGGATCGACGGGCCCATCACGAGGCCGAGCTGTACACCGTGCTCCTTCATGCCGTCGTAGACGTCGACCAGGCTGATCGGATCCGTGGAGTTGCGCTGGAAGAGGTCCCGGACCTCGTCCGCGGAGCGCAGGACCTTGGGTTCCAGGCAGGACAGCAGGGGGATTTCGGGGTCCGTGAAGGGAATCGCATCGATGCGCGGGGCCATGAACTCGCGGTAGGGGCGGCGCAGCGGGGTGTGGACGGCGATGGTACGCCCCGGGAGCGGGACGACCGTGCCCGGGGGGACCTCGGCGGCGAGGGCGCCGAGGGCGTCGGCCCGGCCGGCGAGCATCATGATGCGCTGGGTGCCGTCGACGGTGGGTCCGAAGTCGCCCGCCAGGTAGACGCCGGGGACGTTCTCGCCGGGGTGGGCGGGGGCGCCTTCGGCGAGGGAGCCGAAGGCGATGGCTATGCCCTGCTGCGGGGCGTCGGCGGGCGGTTCGGGGGTGTCGCGTGAGCCCGCCAGCATCTCGAAGAGCTCGCGCCGTCCCAGCGATCCGGCGAGGCAACTGGCGGTCATCGCGCCGAGGCTGAGGCCGCCGATGGCCGCGGGGCGCAGGCCGAACGACGCGAGGACGTCATGGACGCCGATCGCGAGGGCGGCCTCGCGGACGGTGCCGACGCTCTGGCGCTCCTCCTGGGGGGTCGGCAGGTCCTCCTTCAGGATCTGTCCGACCGTGAGCCCCGTCCAGGCAGAGACCTGCTCGTACCAGCTTTGCACGACCGGGTAGGTCCGGTAGAGCTCCAGGCCGTGCGGTTCGGTCCCGACGCCGCCGCCGAACAGGTACCCCAAACTCATGACAGCTCCCGTGAATTGTGTGAAAGGAGGGAACAATGCCGCCCCACCGTAGTGCAGCCGGGCTTCCGCTGCCAGCAGCCTGCCGCAGAATCCGACCTTCGACAGGAAGATCGGACGGCCGTCTCGTGGCGCGATATCGATACGCTATTCCGGTCTGGGAAAATACGTCGGACGCATACCGCCGGAGGGCGCTTCCGGACCTTCGGAAGAGCATTTAGGAGGTTGACCCGGGGGCGGTCCGTCCGTACGCGCTTCCCTACGCCTCAAGAAATTCCGGGAGGACGCGGGGTGGCCAGGTGCCGACGCTCAGGACGCCGAGGGAGTGCGCCCGGGAGACCAGAGCGGCCCGGTTCACGACCTGGAAATGACGGAGCATCAAACCGATGCGGTATTCGACACCTTGTCGGCTCAGATAAAGCGATGCCGCGAGCCGGGCGGTCGAGGTGCCGATCGCGATGCCTTCGAGGATGCGGACGTCCAGGGCGGCCAGCCGTCCGATGCCCGCGCGGTCGGGAGACCCCCCGGCCGCCGGCCCCCGATCCCGCAGTCCGGCGTCGTGCGCGTGCCCGGACCGCGCCGTCGGCCCGGACCGGGGCCGGGCGTCGCTTGCGGTGGACAACGGCGTCATCCTCGGCACCCCCTGCTCCTGCTGTTCCTGCTGTCCTCGGCCTCAGGCGCGCGGCGTGGCGGCGAAGTGCTCGCGCAGCGTGCCGATCACGCCGTCCGGGCGGCTGCTCAGGTAGAAGTGGCCGCCGGGGAAGACCTTGAGGTCGAAGGCGGCCGTGGTACGGGCGCGCCAGGCGGCGGCTTCGGGCAGCGGCGTCCAGGGGTCCTGGTCCCCCGTCAGGGCGGTGACCGGGCAGGTGACGGCGGAGCCGTGGTCGGCCCGGTAGGCCTGCAGCGCCCGGTAGTCGCCGCGCAGCGCGGGCAGCACCATGCCCAGCAGCTCCTCGTCCTCCAGGAGGCGCGCGTCGGTGCCGCTCATGGCCTTGACCTCGGCGATGATGCCGTCGTCGTCGAGCGGGTGGGACGGTTCCGGGCCGTCGGCGGCAGGGCCAGGGCGGCCGGAGACGAAGAGGTGGTCGACGCGGCCGCCCGCCCGCTCGATGCGCCGGACCACCTCGAAGGCAACGAGCGCGCCCATGCTGTGCCCGAAGAGGGTGAGGGGGAGGTCGTCCCAGCGGGCCAGTGCCCGGGCCACCTCGTCGGCCATCAGGTGCAGGTCCTCGGCGGCACGCTCCCCCCGGCGGTCCTGCCGTCCGGGGTACTGCACGGCCAGCAGGTCGACCGTGTCGCGCAGTTCGGCGGAGACCGGGAAATAGAAACTCGCCGAGCCGCCGGCGTGCGGAAAGCAGACCAGCCGCCGGGTGGCCGTCGGCGAGGGATGGAAGCGGCGGCACCACAGGTCGCTGTCCAGAGAGAGGGAAGTCATGTAGGTCGTTCTTTCCTTTCGGCGAAATCCGCTCGGTGCCGGTGGGCGGAGTGTGGTGATCATGCGCAACGTCATCCGTACCGACCGGTAGGCGCTATTGAGGGCGCGGTGATCAGCCGGTCACGTGCCGCGCATATCCCACCCTGCCATGCCACTTGTAAAGTCAGCAAGGGCGCGTCGTGCAGACCGGCCAGTTCACAGGTCGCGTTCAGTTCCGGCTATTTCCGCGGTGAATGGCGGGATCGTTGCGGTGCGCGGCAGTCCTGTGGGATTTACTGGGCGCCCACTTCAGCAGCAACGGTTCGGCCGGGCCGCGCGCCGCGGATCCGGCCGAGGAGGCGAGGAACACCTCATGGCAAGGCTGTACGCCGTCAGCGACCTCCACGTGGCCCATCCGAAGAACAGGGCGATCGTCGAGGGAATGTTCCCCGTCGACGAGGAGGACTGGCTGCTGCTGGCCGGGGACGTGGGCGAGCTGGCCGCGGACGTGGAGTGGGTGCTGCGGCTGCTGGCCGACCGGTTCTCGACGGTGGTGTGGGTGCCGGGCAACCACGAACTGTGGACCCATCCGTCGGACCCGGTGCGGCTGCGCGGCGATTACCGGTACCGGTATCTGGTGGACCTGTGCCGGAGCCTGGGCATCCGTACGCCCGAGGACCCGTACCCGGTGTGGACCGGGCCGGGTGGGCCGGTGACGATCGCGCCGCTGTTCCTGCTGTACGACTACAGCTTCCTGCCGCCCGGGGTGGCGGACGCGGGGGCCGCGCTGGCGTTGGCCGAGACGGCCGGGGTGGTGTGCAGCGACGAGTTCCTGCTGCACCCGGACCCGTACCCGACGCGGGCCGACTGGTGCCGGGAGCGGGTCGCCGCCACCGAGGCGCGCCTGGCCGCCTGCGACCCCGCGCTGCCGACGCTGCTGGTGAACCACTTCCCGCTGATCAGGAAGCCCACGGAGGTGCTGCGGCACCAGGAGTTCGCGCTGTGGTGCGGGACCGCGGCGAGCGCGGACTGGCCGGTGCGCTACCGGGCGTCGGCCGTGGTCTACGGGCACCTGCACATTCCGCGGACCATCCACGCGGATGGGGTCCGGCACCAGGAGGTGTCCCTCGGCTACCCGCGCGAGTGGCAGCACTGGGGCAAGCCGGACCCGCTGCTGCGCGAGGTCTTCCCCGCCGGGGAGCGGCCGTGACGGGTGGCCGCCGATGATCGAGGACCTGTTGTCGGCGTCGGTCGAGGTGGCGGAATCGCTGGGGGACCTTCCGGGGTCGGAGCTGTTCCCGGAGGAGGAACTGCTGGTGGCACACGTGGTGGAGCAGCGCCGGCGGGAGTTCACCACGGGCCGCCGGTGCGCCCGGCAGGCGCTGGCCCGACTGGGGCTGCCCCGGACGCCGCTGCTGGCCGGTCCGCGCGGGGAGCCGCTGTGGCCCGACGGGGTGGTCGGGGCGATCAGCCACTGCGACGGGTACCGGGCGGCCGCGGTGGCCCGCCGCAGCGACCTGCTGGCCCTCGGGATGGATGCGGAGCCGGACGGTCCGCTGCCGGACGGGGTGCTCGACGCCGTGACCGTCGCCGGGGAGCGGGCCGCGCTGGAGAACTGCCGGCGGGCGGCGCCGGGGGTGTGCTGGGACCGGGTGCTCTTCAGCGCCAAGGAGTCCGTGTACAAGGCATGGTTCCCGCTGACGGGGCGGCCGCTGGACTTCCTCGACGCGTTCGTGCGGCTGGACCCCGTACGGGGCGTGTTCTCCGCCGCGTTGACCGTGCCCGCCCACCAGGTCGCGGACGGCCCGTCGATCAGCGGTTTCACCGGGCGCTGGGCCGTGGTGGGCGGTCTGGTGCTGACCGCGGTGATGGTTCCCCACAGCGTCAACCCGGCCCGATGGCAACACATGAGGCTCTAGGGATGTGTCTAGACATGACGGGGCCGCGTTGACCCGCACCTGGTCACACAAGACGCTGAAGGCAGTCTTTCCCACCGGTCGTACGACACAGAGGAATCCCCCCTTGAACTTCCTGTTGCTGGGCCCGCTTTCCGTCCGGCTGAACGCGCGTGAGGTGCACGTGTCGGCGCCGAGGCAGCGCGTGGTCATGGCAGCGCTCCTCCTCAACGCCAACCGGGTGATCTCGGTGGACCGGATCGCCGAGTACGTCTGGGACGGTGCTCCGCCGCCGAGCGCCGCCGCGACCGTCCGCACCTACGTGATGCGGCTGCGCCAGTCGCTCGGCGAGCACGCCTCCGCCCGGATCCTCACTCGGGCGCCCGGCTACCTCCTCGAACTCGGCGAGCACGAGAGCGATCTGGGCCAGTTCACGGCCCACCGCCGGCGCGCGGCCGAGTTGTCCGAGCGCGGGGACCTGGAAGGGGCTTCCGCCGAACTGGCCGCGGCGCTCGCCCTGTGGCGCGAGGAGCCGCTGGCCGACATCCCCTCCCGGACGCTGCGCGACGTCGAGGGGCGCTACCTGCAAGAGCTGCGCTTACAGACCATGGAGCTGCGCTTCGACGCGGAGCTGGCGCTGCTGCGGCACGCCGAGCTGATGCCCGAACTGGTGCGGATCGTCCGCAAACACCCCCTGCGCGAGGCCCTGGTAGGCAAGCTGATGCTGGCGCTGTTCCGTTCAGGACGGCAGTCGGAGGCCCTGGACCTCTACCGGCGCACCCGGGTACTGCTCGTCGAACAGCTCGGCGCCGAGCCGGGCGCCGATCTACGCGAGATCCAGCGGCACATCCTCTCCGTCCACGACCGCCCCCGTACGCCGGGCCCCGCGGAGCCGTCCGCGGCGGCGCCGGAGCCGGCCGCAGCACCGGGCTCGGACACCGCCTGGGAGCGGGCGGGCCGGCCCCGGCCGGCGCAGCTGCCCTCGGTGCCGCCGCTGCTGTCGGCGCACACGGGCGCGATGGCCCGGCTGGAGCACTTCCTCACCACCCGCGCGCAGCCCGCGGGCACGGTGGCGACCGCGGTGGTGACCGGCCGCGGCGGCGTCGGCAAGAGCGCACTGGCCCTGCACACCGCCCATGCCGTGCGCGAATCCTCGGTGGACGGCCAGCTGTACGCCGACCTCGGCGCGGGCACCCCGCCGCTGACCGCGCACGCGGTGCTGCCCCGGTTCCTCGCGGACCTCGGAGTCCCCCGGGACGAGATACCCGAGGATGCCTCCGAACGAGAGAGCCTGTACCGCTCGCTGACCTCGGGCCGCCGACTGTTGGTCGTCCTCGACAACGCGTCCTCGACCGCGCAGATACGGCCGCTGATACCGGGCAGCGGGGGGAGCAGGCTGCTGGTGACCAGCCGACGGCGGCTGGCCGACCTGGAGGGCGCGCGCACCCTCGTCCTCCCCCCGCTGGACGAGGCCGGGTCGCTGGAGCTGCTGGGGAGCATCGTCGGACCGGCCAGGGTCGGCGCCGAACCGCGGGCGGCCCGTACGGTGCTGGCGGTGTGCGCGGGTCTGCCGCTGGCCATCCGGATCGCGGGGACCAGGCTGCTGGAGCGCCCGCACTGGAGCATCGGGCACTTCGCGCGGCGGCTGACGGAGGCCCCGCGGCTGCTGGACGAGCTGTGCGCGGGCGACCTCGGGGTCCGCCCCTGTCTCGACGCCGACCACGCCGGGCTCCGGCGGCCGGCGTCGGCCGGTGTCGATCCGGCCGAGGTGTTCATCGCGCTGGGGGCCGCCGGGGACTGCTCCGTGTCCGGCACCCGGGTCGCGGTGCTGTTCGGCTGCTCCGAGGCGCAGGCCGAGGAGGCCCTCGACGCGCTGGTCGAGGCAAATCTGCTGGGCGCCCCGCACGCGGGCCGCTACCGGCTTGACCCGCTGCTGAGGGCGTACGCCGGCGAGCACGCGCAGGCGGTGCACGACCGCCCGTTCATGCGCGCCGGGTGACCTTCCGGGCACGCACCGCCCCGTGCGCAGCACCCCGCGCGCTGCACCCCGTACCCACCGCCCTGCCGGCACCGACCCGTACGCAGCACCCCGTACCCAGCACCCGCACGCACCGTCGCGGCCACGGACGTCCCGTCGGCCGCTCCCGTTCGAGAGGAACCCCTGCGCCATGGCCCACCAGACGGCTGCCACCCCCGACCTGCTCGCCTACGTCCGGGACGTCTCCCTCCGCGACGACGATCTGCTCAGGGAGCTGCGGGAGACCACCGCGGACCTGCCGGGCGGGACCGCGATGCAGGTGATGGCGGAGGAGGGCCAGCTGCTCGCCCTGCTGGTCGGGCTGACGGGGGCGCGGGCAGTGCTGGAGATCGGGACCTTCACCGGCTACAGCACCCTGTGCATGGCCCGCGCGCTCCCGGCCGACGGGGTGCTGGTGTCCTGCGACATCGAGGAGCGGTGGCCGTCCGTCGGCGCCGACTATTGGAAGCGGGACGGGGTCGACGGGCGGATCGACCTGCGGATCGGCGACGCGGCCGGGACCCTGGACGCCCTGCTGACGGAGCGCGGGCCGGAGAGCTTCGACCTGGTGTTCATCGACGCGGACAAGGCCAACTACGTCCGCTACTACGAGTGCTCGCTCGCGCTGGTCCGCACCGGCGGTCTGATCGTGGTCGACAACACCCTCTTCTTCGGCAGGGTCACCGACCCGGCCGCTGTGGATCCCGACACCGAGGGGGTCAGGGCGCTGAACCGGCTGCTGTGCCGGGATCCGCGGGTGGAGCTGTCGATGCTGGTGATGGCGGACGGGATCACGCTCGCCCGCAAGCGCTGAGGGCGGCGGGCCGGGGCCCGGGGGGCCGGGGGGGGCCCGGGGGGGGCCCCCCCCCCCCGCCGGGCCGGGACTGCCGTGGAT
>NZ_JBHYMC010000084.1:0-25859 GCF_042742535.1 Streptomyces sp. NPDC058880 | reverse complement strand
CTCCCGCAACCCCGAAAGATCACCACGCTCAACGCCCACGGTCCTCGCAACTCCCACAGATCGCGGGTGTTGCGAGGACCGCTAGAACCCAAGCCGCATCCGGGGCCTTCTTGCGTGTCCGCCGAGCAGCCATACATCACGCCTACCCCGGACAGCCCCCGCCCCGCCACCGGCCACGGCCCCGCCCCGCCCCCGCCGGGCCGCCCCGGCCAGGGTTAGCCTTGATGTCGGAAAACCGCCAGCCGCCGGGGATCTCGCCCCAGATCCTGGAGCCATGCACACCGACACCGAGCGCTGCGTAAGGGCCGTGCAGTCGAAGGATGCCCGCTTCGACGGCTGGTTCTTCACCGCCGTCCTGACCACCCGGATCTACTGCCGGCCCAGTTGCCCCGCCGTACCTCCGAAGGTCGAGAACATGACCTTCCTGCCCAGTGCCGCCGCCTGCCAGCAGGCCGGGTTCCGTGCCTGCAAGCGCTGCCGGCCCGACACCAGCCCCGGCTCCCCCGAGTGGAACGCCCGTGCGGACGCCGTGGCCCGGGCGATGCGGCTGATCCAGGACGGGGTCGTCGACCGCGAGGGCGTCCCGGGCCTGGCCGCCCGCCTCGGCTACTCCACCCGCCAGGTGGAGCGGCAGCTCAACGCCGAGCTCGGTGCCGGCCCCCTCGCCCTGGCCAGGGCGCAGCGCGCCCAGACCGCCCGGCTGCTCATCGAGACCTCCGAGCTGCCGATGGGCGACGTGGCCTTCGCCGCCGGCTTCTCCTCCATCCGCACCTTCAACGACACCGTCCGGGAGGTCTTCGCCCTCTCCCCGAGCGAGCTGCGGGAGCGGTCGGTGAAGGCCGGCCGGAAGAAGGACGCTGCGCCGCGGATCCCCGGGACGATCAGCCTGCGGCTGCCGTTCCGGGCTCCCCTGAACCCCGACAACCTCTTCGGGCACCTGGCCGCGACGGCCGTCCCCGGTGTCGAGGAGTGGCGCGACGGCGCCTATCGCCGCACCCTGCGCCTGCCCCACGGCACCGGTGTCGTGGCCCTCACCCCGCAGCCCGACCACATCGGCTGCCGCCTGGCCCTCACCGACCTGCGCGACCTGACGATCGCCATCAGCCGCTGCCGATGGATGCTCGACCTCGACGCCGATCCCGAGGCGGTCGACGAGCAGCTGCGCTCCGACCCGCTGCTGGCCCCGCTCGTGGACAAGGCCCCGGGGCGCCGGGTCCCCCGCACGGTCGACGCGGCGGAGTTCGCCGTCCGGGCCGTACTGGGCCAGCAGGTGTCCACAGCCGCCGCCCGCACGCACGCCGCCCGGCTGGTCACGGCGTACGGGGAGCGCGTCGAGGACCCGCTGGGCGGGCTGAGCCACCTCTTCCCGTCGCCGCAGGCACTGGCCGGGCTCGACTCCGAGTCACTGGCCCTGCCGCGCAGCCGGCGGGCCACGCTCACCACCCTGGTCGCGGCGCTGGCCGACGGTTCCCTGCCGCTCGGCATCGACAGCGACTGGGAGGCGGCCCGCGCCCGGCTGTCGGCGCTGCCCGGCTTCGGCCCGTGGACCACCGAGGTGATCGCGATGCGGGCACTCGGTGACCCGGACGCCTTCCTGCCGTCCGATCTGGGCGTCCGCCGGGCGGCACAGGGGCTCGGGCTGCCGTCCACGCCCTCCGCGCTGACGGCTCGGGCCGCCGGATGGCGGCCCTGGCGCGCGTACGCCGTCCAGTACCTGTGGGCCACGGACGCCCACCCCATCAACCACCTGCCGGTCTGAGGAGCAGCAGTCATGCGGGACACCGTGAACAGCCGAAAGCAGCACACCGTCGTCGAAAGCCCGTACGGGCCGCTCACCCTGGTCGCCGCGGACGGCGTCTTGAGCGGCCTCTACATGACGGGGCAGCGTCACCGGCCGGCCGAGGAGTCGTTCGGGGAGCGGGTGGCGGCCACCGAGGAGCCCTTTCCCGAAGTGGCGCGCCAGCTGGCCGCGTACTTCGCCGGGGAGCTGACCGAGTTCGACCTCCCGCTCCGACTGGAGGGCACCGCGTTCCAGCGCAGTGTCTGGGACCAGCTCGTGCGGATCCCGTACGGCGAGACGTGGTCGTACGGGGAGCTCGCGGCGAAGCTGGGCAAGCCGAACGCCTCGCGGGCGGTCGGCCTGGCCAACGGGAAGAACCCGGTCGGCATCATCGTCCCGTGCCACCGGGTGATCGGCGCCTCCGGCAGCATGACGGGCTACGGCGGCGGCGTCGAGCGCAAGGTGCGGCTGCTGGCCTTCGAGGCGGGTCAGGGCCTGACGTCGTAGCGGACATTGACGTCGTGAACGGCGGTTCCGACTCGTCGCAGGGCGCGCGGGCGGGGCGGAAGTCACTCCAAGAGGCCCGACGGCAGATCGTTCCGCATGCGGACATACCGAAGCGCCTGTATGAAGGGAATACCGCTACACGATCGGAGCCGGCATGGACGACTACCCGCTTCTGAACCTCTTCTGGACGATGCTGTGGCTGTTCCTGTGGATCATGTGGTTCTTCCTGCTCTTCAAGATCATCACGGACATCTTCCGCGACCACACCCTGAGCGGGTGGGGCAAGGCGGGATGGCTGATCTTCGTGCTGATCCTGCCGTTCCTCGGCGTGTTCGTGTATCTCATCGCCCGCGGCAAGAGCATGGCCGAGCGGGACACCAAGCAGATGCAGGAGAACGAGGCGGCCTTCAAGCAGTACGTCCAGCAGGCCGCCGGCCCCGGTGGCGGTTCGGCGGACGAGCTGCACAAGCTCTCCGCGCTCAAGGACAAGGGCGACATCACCCAGGAGGAGTTCGACCGCGCCAAGGCCAAGCTGTTGGCCTGACCCCGGGTCAGACCACCAGGAGCGGGACGAGCAGTGCGAAGGCGGCGTCGGCCTCGACGGCGTAGCCGTAGAGCGAGGGGTGCTGCACGGGGGCGGCGAGGAGCACCACGCTCTGCTGGGTGGCGGCCGCCGCCACCCAGTCGGCGTCGGCGCCGAGGCCGCCCTCGTACCAGCCCTCGCAGGCGCCGGGGCCGGTGACGGCGAGGAAGTCGTCCTCGCGCCGGTAGAGGGCCCGCCAGTCGGCGGCGGGCGAGGACCAGGCCTCGAAGTCGGCGAACCGGGCCCAGCCGCCCTCGCGTATCGCGGTGTCGAAGAGCCACACCGGCGTCCCGTCGGGGGTGACCTCGCCACCGGCCTGCTGGTCCGTCGTGAAGTGGACCATCGGCAGGGCGTCCGGCCCGTCGGCCGTGCTGGGCCAGGCGTACATCGTGATCATCTTCAGATTCTGTCCTGGTCGAGGTTGTCGAGGTGAGCGGGGCGGCGCCTACGAGGCGACCGGGGGCCGGCCGTCCTCCAGCTCCGCAGCGCCGTCACCCGACCGGAGCACCCGGTACGCCTCCTCGGTGCGCCGGCCGAGCGATCCGGGCAGGTAGGACGTGAGTTCGGCCGGATCGACCAGCCGCCACGAGATCAGCTCCTCCTCCTGGAGCCTGATCGAGGCCAGCTGGGCCTCGTCGAGCACGCCCCCGTCGTAGAGGTAGGCGACAAGCGGCGGGCGGCCGGGGCCGAACGTCCAGTCCACGGCGAGGAGTCGACCGAGGGGGACGTCGATGCCGATCTCCTCGGCGCTCTCCCGGCGGGCGGCGACGCGCGGCGACTCGCCCTGATCCGACTCGATGGTGCCGCCCGGCAGGGCCCAACCCTCGCGGTAGTTGGGCTCGACGAGCAGCACCCGGCCCTCGGCGTCCCGGTAGAGGGCGGCCGCACCGGCCAGCACCCGGGGCAGGCTCGCGATGTACGTGGCGAAGTCATCCGTGGTGGTCACCCGGCCACCCTACCGAGGGGCCGCCCGTCAGACTCCCGGCCCCGGTCCCGCACCGGGGCCGTCCTCCGGGCCCCCGCCCCGGGACTGCGCGACACGGCGCAGGCGGAAGTGGCGGTGGTGGCCGCCGCTGCCCTGCTCGCTGACGGCGTCGCCGACCATGGCCCGGACCGCGTCCCGTACGCCGTGCAGGGGATGGTGGCGGGCGGGACCCGCACCGGGGTCCTCCCGGACCTCCTTGAGCAGCGCCCAGCAGAGCAGCAGCATGACGACGACGAAGGGCAGCGCGACCAGGATGGTGGCGGTCTGCAGGGATTTCAGGCCGCCGGCGACGAGGAGCACGGCGGCCACGGCGGCCATCAGGACGCCCCAGGTGACGACGAGCCAGGTGGGCGGGTGGAGGGAGCCCCGGCTGGTGAGGGATCCCATGACGAGCGAGGCGGAGTCGGCGCTGGTCACGAAGTAGGTCATGACGAGGGCCATGGCAACCCAGGAGGTGAGCGTGGACAGCGGCAGCGCGTCCAGCATCGCGAAGAGGGAGGCCTCGGTGCCCTCCTTCAGCGCGGCCGCGAAGTCGACGGCCCCGGTGGAGTCGAGGCGGATGGCGGTACCGCCCATCACGCAGAACCAGACGACGGTGGCTCCGCTGGGCACGAGCAGCACGCCGATGAGGAACTCGCGGATGGTGCGGCCCCGTGAGATGCGGGCGATGAAGGTGCCGACGAAGGGTGCCCAGGACAGCCACCACGCCCAGTAGAAGATCGTCCAGGCGCCGAGCCAGGCGCTGTCGGTGAAGGCGCCGGTACGGGTGGCCATGGGCACCAGCTCGCTGAGGTAGCCGCCGACGCTGGAGGGGATGACGTCGAGGATGTAGACGGTGGGCCCGAGCAGGAAGACGAAGAGCATCAGGACGGCGGCGAGCACGATGTTGCTGGTGCTCAGCCACTTCACGCCCTTGTGCAGGCCGGAGAAGGCGGAGATCACGAAGGCCGCCGAGAGCGAGCAGATAATGACCAGCTCGACGGTGGTGGAGTCCTCGATCCCGGTGGTGAGGCTGAGGCCCTTGGAGACCTGGAGCGCGCCGAGGCCGAGGCTGGTGGCGGTGCCGAAGACGGTCGCGAAGACGGCGAGCAGGTCGATGGCCTTGCCGGGGGCGCCGTCGGCCCGCTCCCGGCCGATGAGGGGGACGAAGGCGGAGCTGAGCCGGTTGCCGCGGCCCTTGCGGAAGGTCGCGTAGGCGAGGGCGAGTCCGGCGATGCCGTAAATGGCCCAGGGGGTGAGGGTCCAGTGGAAGAAGGAGTACTCCATGGCCGCGAGGGCGGCCTCGCCGGTGCGCGGGGCTGCTCCGGAGGCGGGGGCCGGGGTGAGGTAGTGGGTCAGCGGCTCCCCCACGCCGTAGAACATCAGGCCGATGCCCATGCCCGCGCTGAACATCATCGCGATCCACGAGAGGTTGGTGAACTCGGGCTCGGAGTCGTCCGCGCCGAGCCGGATCCGGCCGAAGCGGCTGATCGCGAGGACCACGCACATGACGAGGAAGACGTCGGCGGCGATCACGAACAGCCAGGCGAAGTTGTCTAGGACCCAGGTCAGCGCCGTGCTCGACACGGCGTCGAAGGAGTCTCCGGCGAGGGCCGCCCAGGCGACGACGGCCAGCACGGCGATCACGCCGACGGTGACGATGGTGCGGTCGGGGGCGCCGTCCACGGGACTGCCGGGGCTGCCTCCCGGGGTGTCCGGACGTGGCTGTTCCAGTGATTCGGCGCTCATGCGGCCACACTATGCAGGCGAATGTCCCTCTTTAAGCGCATGGCGCGCCGGGTGTGGCCCATGCCACTCATGGGCATAGGAGGATCCTCCGGATAAGCTCATGGCGGCGCGACTGCACTGTTCGATAGCAAGGGATAGCAAGGTGACGGACGGAGCAGTAACTGAGGCCGCGCGCGTGCTCATCGCCGCGGACAAATTCAAGGGCTCGCTCACGGCCGTTCAGGTCGCGGAGCGGGTGACGGCCGGCCTTCGCAGGGCCGTACCGGACGTGGAGGTCGAGACCCTCCCGGTCGCGGACGGCGGCGACGGCACGGTCGCGGCCGCCGTGGCGGCAGGTTTCGAACGCCGGGAGGTACGGGTCACCGGGCCCCTCGGCGAGCAGGTCACGGCCGCCTTCGCGCTGCGCGGAGGCACTGCGGTGGTCGAGATGGCGGAGGCTTCCGGCCTCCAGCTGCTGCCGGCGGGCACCTTCGCGCCGCTGACGGCGACCACGTACGGATCGGGCGAGGTCCTCAAGGCCGCACTGGACGCGGGCGCCCGCTCGATCGTCTTCGGCGTCGGCGGCAGCGCCACCACGGACGGCGGCGCCGGCATGCTGGCGGCCCTCGGTGCGGTGTTCCTGGACGCGAACGGCGAACCGGTCGGTCCGGGCGGCGGCGCGCTGGCCGATCTGGCCTCGGCCGACCTGTCGGGCGTGGACCCGCGCTTCGCGGAGGTCGACTTCGTCCTGGCCAGCGACGTGGACAACCCGCTGACCGGCCCGAAGGGCTGCGCGGCGGTCTACGGTCCGCAGAAGGGCGCCTCGCCGGACGACGTGGCGACGCTGGACGCGGCGCTGGCCCACTACGCGCAGGTACTGGAGAAGTCGATCGGCCCGAAGGCCGCCGAGCTCGCCGCCTCCCCGGGCGCGGGAGGCGCGGGCGGCATCGGCTACGGTGCCCTGCTGCTGGGCGCGAGCTTCCGTCCCGGCATCGAACTGATGCTGGAGGTGCTGGGCTTCGCTCCGGCACTGGAGCGGGCCACGCTCGTCATCACCGGTGAGGGCTCGCTGGACGAACAGACCCTGCACGGCAAGGCCCCGGCGGGGGTCGCGGCGGCCGCGCGCGCCGCGGGCAAGCCGGTCGTGGCGGTCTGCGGGCGGCTGCTGCTGGGGCGGGAAGCCCTCCAGGGGGCGGGCATCCGCAAGGCGTACCCGCTGACGGACCTGGAGCCCGACCCGGCCAAGTCCATTCCGAACGCGGGTCCCCTACTGGAGCAGGTCGCGGCGAACATCGCCGCCGACGTCCTCTGACCCGCCCGGCCCGGAGGCCCGGCCCCCTGCCCGGGGTGCCGGGCCTCGGACGTTGCGCCGGCCGGAGGACCCGCACACGTGCCCGCCGTCCTCCCGGCCGGCCGCGAGGACGGACGGCGAGCGGCCCCGGTCGGCTCCGCCGCCCGGCCACGCCCAAACCCCGCGACAGTGTTAGAAAGGGCTCATGACCGGACGTTTTGGTCGACAGCCGACCGGATGGGGTTCGCGCATGTCCGCGCGCCTGTCCCGGGGGGCGCACAGCGTCGCCGGTCAGGTCTTCGCCCTCCAGGCGGTGATCGTGGTACTGCTGATCACCGCCGCGGCGCTGGCGCTGGTCTTCCAGGCCCGCTACGACAGCCAGCGTGACGCCCGCAACCGCTCGCTGGCCGCCGCCGAGGCGTTCGCACACGCCCCCGGCCTCCCGGAGGCGCTGATGTCCCGGGATCCGACCGCCGCGCTCCAGCCGCTGGCCGAGTCCGCCCGCAAAGCGGCCGGCCTCGACTTCATCGCGGTGATGGACCTCCGCGGGGTCCGCTACACCGATCCGCGGCCCGAGCTGATCGGCCAGCGCGCCTCGGACGTCTCCCGTGCCGCCGCCGGAGAGTCCTTCACCCAGGTCTTCCAGGGCCAGCCGAGTGACGCCGTACGGGCCGTGGTCCCCGTGCGCAACGCGGACGGCACCGTGGTCGGCCTGGTCGGCACCGGCATAGAGGTCGAGAACGTCTCCCACGCGGTGGAGGGGCAGCTCCCCCTCCTGGTGGGCGCCACGGCGGCCGGTCTGCTGCTCGGCACGGCCGGGGCCGCCCTGGTCAGCCGGCGGCTGCTGCGGCAGACCCGGGGTCTGGGCGCCGCCGAGATGACCCGGATGAACGAACACCACGAGGCCGTTCTGCACGCCGTGCGCGAGGGCGTTCTGATCATCGGGAACGACCAGCGGCTCCTCCTGGCCAACGACGAGGCCCGCCGGCTCCTCGACCTCCCCCGGGACGCCGAGGAGCGCCGCGTCGGCGACCTGGGCCTCGACCCCCGCACCACCGAGCTGCTCGCCTCCGGCCGTGTCGTGACCGACCACGTGCACCTGGCGGGCGACCGGCTGCTCGCGGTCAACGTACGGCCCACCATGGCCTACGCGGGCCGGCCGGCCGGCCGCGTGGTGACCCTGCGCGACACGACGGAGCTCGCCTCGGTCTCCGGCCGGGCCGAGGTCGCCCGCAGCCGCCTCCAGCTGCTGTACGACGCGGGCGTGCGGATCGGCACCACGCTGGACGTGGCGCGGACCGCCGAGGAGCTGTCGGAGGTGGCCGTACCGCGCTTCGCCGACTTCGTGACGGTGGAGCTGCTGGAGCCCGTGCTCCGTGGTGACGAGCCCTCCGTCGGCGGCGTGTACACCGAGATGCGCCGCGCGGCCGTCACCGGCGTGCGGACCGACTCGCCGCTCCAGCCGGTCGGTGACCTCATCCGGTTCGAGGTGCCGACGGCTCCGATGGCCGCGGCCCTGGACGCCGGGCACGCGGTGCTGGCGGCCGACCTGAACGCGGCCATGGGCTGGCGGGCCCAGGACTCCCAGGGCACCCGCATGGCCCTCGACTACGGCCTGCACTCGCTGATCTCGGTTCCCCTCCAGGCCCGCGGAGTGGTCCTGGGCATGGCCAACTTCTGGCGCGCCGACACCCCGGAGCCGTTCGACGAGGAGGACCTGTCCTTCGCGGAGGAGCTGGGTACGCGGGCGGCCGTCTCCATCGACAACGCCCGCCGCTTCACCCGCGAGCACGCGATGGCGGTGACCCTCCAGCGCAGCCTGCTGCCCCGGGTCCTGCCCGACCAGAGCGCCGTGGACGTCGCCCACCGCTACCTGCCCGCGACGGCGGGGGTGGGAGGCGACTGGTTCGACGTGATCCAGCTGCCGGGAGCCCGCGTGGCGCTGGTCGTGGGCGACGTCGTCGGGCACGGGGTGCACGCCGCGGCCACCATGGGCCGGCTGCGGACCGCGGTGCACAACTTCTCCACCCTGGACCTACCGCCCGACGAGCTGCTGGGACACCTGGACGAGCTGATCAACCGGATCGACCAGGACGAGACCGGGGAGGGCGGCGGGAACGGGGCTGGGGACCCGGACGGGAACGGCGGCGGGGCCGGCCAGGAGGACGCCGGGCCCGACGGCGCGGCCGAGCCTGCCTCCGCCGTCACCGGTGCCACCTGTCTCTACGCGGTCTACGATCCGGTCTCCGGGCGGTGCCGGATGGCCAGCGCCGGGCATCCCGGCCCCGCGCTGGTCCACCCCGACGGCCGGGTGGAGTTCCCCGAGCTGCCGGCCGGGCTGCCGCTCGGGGTGGGCGGGATGCCCTTCGAGGCGGTCGAGTTCCAGCTGCCCGAGGGGAGCCGGCTCGCACTGTTCACCGACGGCCTGGTCGAGGACCGCGACCGGGACTTCGACACCGGGCTGCGGCTGCTCACCGACGCGCTGTCGCGGCGCGGCCGCACCCCCGACGAGGCCTGCTCGGACGTGCTGGCCACGATGCTCTTCCCGGTGCCCAGCGACGACATCGCCCTGCTGATCGCGGACACCCGGCGGATGGAGGCGGACCGGATCGCCGAATGGGAGGTCCCCGGTGAGCCCTCGGCCGTCTCCCGGGTGCGCAACGCCGGCTCGGCGCAGCTCGTCGAGTGGGGCATGGAGGACAGCGCCTTCGCCGCGGAGCTGATCCTGAGCGAACTGGTCACCAACGCGATCCGTTACGGGAGCGCGCCGGTCGGAGTACGTCTGCTGCGTGACCGGAGCCTGATCTGCGAGGTGTCCGACAGCAGCAACACCTCCCCGCACCTGCGGTACGCGGCCACCACCGACGAGGGCGGACGCGGGCTGTTCCTCGTCGCGCAGTACGCCGAACGGTGGGGCACCCGCTACACCGACCGCGGGAAGGTGATCTGGGCCGAGCTGCCGCTGACCGGGGGCTCGGATCCACAGCCGCCGGAGCCGCCGGATCTGGACGCGCTGGAGGACATGGCCTGGTGAGCTCGGCGGACGGCCGTCAGCCGGCAGGTGGGCGGGGAGACCGGGAGCGGGCCAGGAGCATCGCGACGTCGTCCTCCTGGGCGCACGGGAGCAGCCGCCGCAGGATCTGGTCGCACAGTCCCTCCAGGGGCTGCTCCGCGCCGTGCAGGGCCTGTGCGAGCTGTTCCATGCCCTGGTCGAGGTCGCGGTCCCGGGCCTCGATGAGCCCGTCGGTGTAGAGGACGAGCAGGCTGTCGGGGGCCAGGTGCACCTCCTCGGTACGGAAGTCGCGTCCGCCGACGCCCAGGGGCGTCCCGGGCCGGCCGTGGAGAAAGGTCACCGCCCCGTCGGTGGCGACGACGGCGGGCGGCGGGTGGCCGGCACGGGCGATCACGCAGGCGCCGGACGCCGCGTGGTGGACGGCGTACACGCAGGTCGCCATCTCGTCCTCACCCAGGTCGGCGACGACGGCGTCGAGGGAGCGGAGCAGCTGTGCGGGGGGTACGCCGTGGCGCGCGAGGGTCCGTACGGCGGTGCGCAGCTGCCCCATGACGGCCGCCGCGTGGATGCCGTGGCCCATGACGTCCCCGATGACGAGACCGGTCCGCCCGCCGGGCAGCGGGATGGCGTCGAACCAGTCACCGCCGACGTCGTGGTCGCTGGCGGGCAGGTAGCGGCCGGTGAGTTCGAGGCCGGGGACCTCGGGCAGGGCGCTGTTGGTGAGGCTGCGCTGGAGGGTGAGTGCGGCCTGGCGCTGGCGGGTGTACATGCGGGCGTTGTCGATGTTGAGGGCCGCCCGGGCGACGAGCTCGTCGACCAGGACGCAGTCCTGCTCGTCGAAGGGCTCGCGCTCGCGTGTCCGGGTGACGGTGACGGTGCCCAGGACGGTGCCGCGGGCGACGAGCGGGACCAGGCGGGCCGAGCCGAGGGTGGCCAGGTAGGCCCGCAGGGCGTCGGCCCGCGGGGAGGTGATCAGTGCCGGGATGTCGGAGACGTAGAGGTTCATCGGCCGGCCCGCGGTGATGACCTGCTCGTAGACGGTGCCGGCGGGGATCTGGAAGGTCTGGCCGGCGGCGAGTTGCGCGGTGGGGGCGGTCGGGTCGGGGAACTGCGCCGCCAGGCGGCGCAGGAGGCCGCGGGTGGAGGCCGCGGGTGCCGCGCCTTCGTCGGGGCCGAGGACGGACTCCAGGAGCTGTACGTCGGCGGAGTCCGAGAGCTGCGGGACCAACTGCTGCACGATCTCCTGGGCAGTCTGGCGCAGGTCCAGGGTGGTGCCGATGCGGGTGCCCGCCTCCGCGAGCAGGGCGAGGCGGTGCTGGGCCAGCTCGGCCTCGGCCTGGGCCTGCTGGCTCTCCGTGATGTCGATGAGGGAGGCGATCAGGCCGAGGGGCCGGCCGGAGCCGTCCAGGAGGGGGGCGTAGGAGCAGGACCAGGTGCGGTCGTGCTCGGGGTCGGCGGGGGTCCGGCCGGTGCGGCGGACGTCGACGACGGCGGTGCCCCGGTCGAGCACCTGCCGCATCGTCGCCTCCAGGGCCGCGGCATTGACCCCGGGGACCACTTCGGTGAGGCGTTTGCCGAGGTGCTCGGCGGCGGAGACGCCGTTCATCCGGGCGAGCGCGTCATTGACCCGGAGGAAGCGCAGGTCGGGGCCGAGGGTGGCGAGGCCGATGGGCGACTGGGTGAACAGGCTCTGGAGGGCGGCGAGGGAGTCGCGCATGTGGAGGACCTCGGAGGTCTCCACGGCGATGAGCATGGCCCCCATGCGCCCGGAGGCGTCGACGGCGGGGACGATCCACATCTCCATGACGACCCGGTGGCCGTCGCGGTGGCGTACGGGGAGGGTCCCGACGACGGTCTCGCCCGCCTGGACGCGGCGCGTCAGCTGGTCGGCGAGCTCCTGGTTGGCCTCGGGGACCAGGACGGAGGCTCCCGCGCGGCCGAGGATGTCCTCGGGGCGGTGCCCGAGCAGGTCCTGGGCGGCCAGCGACCACTCGACGACGCGCCCGTCGGCGTCCTCCCGCCACAGGGCGATCGGCAGCAGCTCGCGGAGTACGCCCGCGTAGCCGACAGCCGCCGCCGGCGGGTCCGGCACCTCGCTCGTCGACTGGAAAGTGTCCACACCGACCTCACCCCGGGGGCCCGATTCCTACCGATTCACCCTATCCGAGCGATCGGCGCCGGGCTCTGTGTCCTCCGGAAGGGGCTGGTATGGAGCCCTACCTCCGCGGGAGCGGCGGGAAACCGCGCCGCGGGGCCGTCCGGCCTCCCGACCGCAGGCCCGGGACGCCGTCCATCACGCATGCGCCAGCAGCTCCTGCACCCCGCCACTGATCACTGCGGTCACCGGGATCCCCGCCCGGTCGACCAGACCCGCCGCGACGGCCGCCCGGCGGCCGCTGCCGCACACCACCCAGATCTCCCGGTCCCGGGGCAGCTCGCCGATCCTGCGGGGCAGTTCGGCGAGGGGCACGGCCAGGGAGCCGGGGATGCCGCCCTCGGGGCGCTCCGGCCGCACGTCGAGCACCCGCCTGCGGTCGAGGTCCCCGACCAGGGCGGCCGCGTCCGCGGTGCGGAAGGCGCGCAGCGGACGGCCGGCCGCCGCCCAGGCGTGGGCACCTCCCGCGAGGTACCCGGCGACATCGTCGTAACCGATCCGCAGGAGCTGGACCATCGCCTCGTGGGCGGCGTCCCCGGCCGGTTCGGGCAGCACGAGGACCAGTCGCGTACCGAAGGGCACGACCTCGCCGACCAGGCTCGCGAAGCGCTCGTCGAGCTCGTCGCAGATCGAGCCGGGCAGGTGGCCCGCGGCGAAGGCCGCCCGGTCGCGCCCGTCGACGATCTGGGCGCCACCGCCGGCGAGCCCCTCGACCATGGCCGGGGTGAGCGGCCGGAGGACGGGCGGGCCGCCGAGGACCTGCGGCCCGTGCCGGTTGACCGGCGCCATGTGGCGGTAGTAGGCGGGGTACGGGGGCAGTCCCGACATCCGTCCCCGGACGAACTCTTCCTCGTCCTGGGCGGTCAGCACGGGGTTGCTGCGCCGCTCCGCGCCGACCGTGCTGGTCCGCTCCCCCGACACCGGGCCGGCCGCGCAGGAACTGCCCGCGCCGTGCGTCGGTAGCACGCGGGTGCCGTCGGGGAGCAGGGCGAGGCGGCGCAGCGTCCGGTACTGGGCCCGGGCGAGTTCCTCCGTACGGCCGCTTCCCGACAGGTCGGTCCGGCCGGCACTGCCGACGAGGAGACTGCCTCCGGTGAAGACGGCGGACGGGGCCCGGTCCGTGTCGTCGAAGACCAGGTAGGAGGTGTGCTCGGCGGTGTGACCCGGGGTTTCCACGGCGCGCACGGTCGCGTCGCCGACGCGGATCTCGTCGTCCTCGGCCAGGGGCAGGTGGTCGAAGGCGTACGGGGCGCGGGCCGGCCCGGCGACGGTGGCACCGGTGGCCGCCCGGACCTCCAGCGCGCCCGAGACGTAGTCGTTGTGCACGTGCGTCTCCAGGACGTAACGGATCCGGACCCGCCGGGCGGCGCAGGAGTCCACCACCTCCCAGACGTCCCGCTGCGGGTCGACGAGGGCGGCCTCGTCACCGCTGACGAGCAGGTAGCTGGTGTCCCCCAACGACGGGGTGGCGAGGGCCTCGATCGCCGCCCCGGAACCGTTCACGCGACTCATACGACCACCACCTCGACGGAGGCCACGGGGTTGCAGCCGTAGCCATGGGCGTTCCACGGGGCCTGCAGCGGCTGTGCGACGCCGCGGGCGTCGGTGGCACGGGACAGCAGCCGGTAGGGTCCCGGCTGCTGCGGGGTCCACCGGTAGGTCCAGCCGGTCCAGGCGTAGGGGCCGGCCGGTGGTGAGAGGACGGCTTCGTGCCAGCCCCGGACGTGGTCCGGGTCGCCGGCCTCGTCCTGGTGCTCGGCCCGGACCTCGACCCTGGACACGGGCACCCCGCCGCCCGACCAGGCATGGCCCCGGACCACGACCGCACGGCCCCGGCGCAGGTCCTCGTCCGGGGCCGGCTCGGTGATGAGCGACTTGACCCGCAGGGTCGTCACGGGGCCTTCGGGGGTACCGCGCGCGGCGGTGTAGAGGTATTCCTCGGCCTGGAAGACCCCGCCGAAGGGGGCGGTCACGACCCGCACCCCGACCAGCCACTTCACATCCGCGACGGCGTACCGGCCGGGAACCACGAGGCGGACCGGGGCGCCGTGCTCGGGGGTGAGCGGCTCACCGTTCATGCGGGTGGCGAGGAGGGTGTCCGGGTGGCGGGCCACGCCGAGCGGGAGGCTGCGTTCGAAGGGGGTGCGGCGGCCGTGCACGGTGCCGGAATCCGCTCCGGTGAAGACGACCTCGACGGCCTCCGGGTCGATCCCGGCGCGGTCCGCGAGCAGGCGGAAGGGCACGCCCTCGAAGCGCGCGCAGCCCACCGCCCGCTGGCTCCAGGGCAGGCCGGGCGGGGCGGGCCGCATCAGGCTCCGGCCGTTCCCCGCGCATTCCACGACGACGTCGAGCGCGCGGTGCTCCAGCGCGAGGAGCTCTTCACGGCCAATGGAGAAAGCGGTGGCCACGGCGCCACCGACGTGCAGGCGCCACCGTCCGGCGCCGGTGGGCGGGATGCCGAAGTGGTCGCGTACGAAGAAGGCGGCCACGGGGGTGACGGGCTCGGCCAGCGCGGCCGAGGGGGTCTGGGCGTTGTAGGGGTCGGCCGTGACGGTCTCGGGTGCCCATACGGTGGCGCCGGGCCCTCGGGCGACCCGGAAATCCGGCGCTGCGGTCATGCCCACACCTCCCGCCGGCCTCGTGCGGAGCGCGACGCGAATCGCTTCCAGCGTACGTCCGGTGAGTCGTCCCGGGGCATTCGGGGACCCTCAGGCCGGGTGCGCGCCAAGGGGCGGCGCAGCGCGCGAAGCGCCGACCGCCCCCGCCTGCGGAAGCGCCGCAGCGACCTCAGGCCAGTTCGCGCGGGCGAGGTTCGACCGTGTCCAGGACCCCTGCGATCCCCCGGGCCAGGCACGGGATCCGGTGGGCCGGGATGCCGGCGATGTTGATCCGCCCCGAGGTCGTCCCGTAGATGGCGTACTGCCTGCGCAGCCGCAGCATCTGGTGCGGTGTCAGCGCCAGCATCGAGAACATGCCCTTCTGTCGGGCCAGCGAGCGCGCCTGCTCCGTGCAGCCGAGCGCGGTGAGGTGCCCGGCCAGGTCCGCCCGGTTGGCCGTGATCCGGCCGCGCATGACGTCCAGCTCCGCCCGCCAGGAGGCCCGCAGCTCCTCGTCCTGCAGGATCGTGGTCACGACGGCGGCGCCGTGCTCGGGCGGCATCGAGTACAGGGTCCGGGCCGCGTTCTGCAGGGCCGTCTCGGCGTGCCGCACGGCCCGCCCCGAGGTCCCGAGCACCATGGCGCAGCCGACGCGGTCGCTGTAGAGGCCGAAGTTCTTCGAGCAGCTCACGGCGATCAGCATCTCGGGCACCCGGGCCGCCAGCATCCGAGTGGCCAGCAGGTCGCCCTCCAGCCCGTCGCCGAGCCCGTGGTAGGCGAGGTCGACGAAGGGCACCCAGCCGCCGCGCTCGGCCGACTCGGCCAGCGCCTCCCAGTCGTCCAGCAGCGGGTCGACCCCCGAGGGGTTGTGGCAGCACCCCTGGAGCAGGACGACGTCGTCGCGCCCGGCGCCGGCCAGCTCCCGCAGCACTCCGGCCGTGTCGAAGCCGCCCTCGGCGTCCCGCCACCCGTAGGTGCGCACCGTCAGCCCGGCGGCCTCCAGGATGGGCCGGTGGTTGACGTAGGCCGGGTCGCTGATCCACACCGTGGCGCCAGGCCGGGTGCGGTGGATCAGGTCGGCGAGCAGCCGCAGCGCGCCGGAGCCCGCGACGGTCTGGACGGCCGCGGCCCGCTCGACGGGCCCGTCCGGGCCCAGCACCAGGTCCAGCAGGGACCGGTTGAAGGCGGTGTTGCCGGAGAGCCCTCGGTACTCCTTGGACTCCGAGAGCTGCGCCAGCCGTATCTCGGCCTCGCGGACGGCGGCCATGACCGGGGTGGTGCCGGTCTGGTCCCGGTAGACGCCGAGGACCAGGTTCAGGCGTTCGGGCCGCTCGTCGCCGCCGAACTCGTAGGTCAGGTCCCACAGCGGGTCGGTGGGCGGCGTGGGAAGGAGCTCAAGCATCTGCGGGGACCTCGGGTCGGGGGCGGGGGCGGCGGTTGGCGAGGACGACGCCGGCGGTGATCAGGGGGACGCCGGCCAGGACGGCGGCGGTGGGTGATTCGCCGAGCAGGGGGATGGCGAGGAGGACCACCGCGACGGGGCTGAGGCTGCCGACGGCGGAGCTGCGTTCGGCGCCGAGGCGGCGGATCGCGAAGGCGTAGAGCAGGCCCGCGCACAGCCCCACGCCGAGGCCCTGCACGACCAGGAACAGGGCGATGTCTGCACCCGCGGCGTGCGCGATCCCGGTGGGCAGGACGCCGGTCAGGACGAGGAGCCCGATGATCGCGAAGGAGGGCAGGCAGAGCAGTCCGATCGAGCCGACGGGATCGAGGTCCACCTCGCGCAGCCCCACCGTGTAGAGGGCCCACAGGCCGCTCGCGACCAGGAGGATGCCGGAGCCGGCGAGGACGTCCGTGTCCACGGGGACGACGTAGCGCCAGACCAGGGCGATGACACCGGCCGCGATCAGGGCGAGGCCGATCGCCTGGGTGCCCCTGGGCACGCCGTGACCGCGCCGGATCATGATCAGGGACACGAAGAGCGGGACCATGCCGGGGACGATGGACCCGACGAAGGCCGCGGAGGTCAGGGCTCCGCCGTGCATCGCGGCCAGGAAGAAGGGCACCCCGGCACCACAGACGATCTTCAGCGCGGGGCCCGGCCGCACCGCGGCGATGGCGCGGCGGCGCCGCCACAGGGCGGGGAGGAGGAGGACGGGAGGCAGGCCGAACCGCAGCAGGGCCGCATCGGCCGGCAGCAGCGAGGAACCGCTCAGGGCGCGGGCGCTGAGCGCGAACGCGGCCCAGATCGAGACCGTCACCAGCAGGGCCAGCATGCCCTGGGCCTGGGGGGAGAGCCCGCGCCGGCCGGGGTGTCCGGCACGCGGGCCCGCCGCATCGGGAGGCAGGGTCGCCCGGGTGGTGTGCGTCGCGACCAAGGGATCCACTCCAGCCTCTGGAACACGGGCCGGTCCGGCCCGCTCACGGGCAACGCTAGAGCTTTTGCCGGGGCAGCCGATTGCCAGTTCTGCCTCTCGGACATACGTTTGGGGCAGGATCTGCCAAGGAGGGGCCATGGACGCAGTCGATCTGCAGATCATCCGGGAATTGCAGACGGACGGGCGCCTTTCCAACCAGGAACTGGCCGACCGCGTCCGGCTGTCCCCGTCACCCTGCCTGCGCCGGGTCCGGCGATTGGAGGAGGCGGGCCTGATCCGCGGCTACACGGCCATGGTCGACCAGGTCGCCTACGGGCTGCCGGTGACCGTCTTCGTCCGGATCCGGCTGGAGCGGCACACGGCGGAGGCGGTGCGGCTCTTCGAGGAGCACGTGGCCGGCATCGAGCACATCCAGGACTGCTACTTGATGGCGGGGAGCAGCGACTACCTGCTCAGAGTCGTCATCGAGGACCTGGAGGCCTACGAGGCCCTGGTGCGCCACCGCATCCATGCCATCCCGGGCATCGCCTCGATCGAGTCGAGCTTCGCGTACGGCAGCGTGAAGCAGTCCAGGACCTATCCGAAGCCCGCGCCGGGCGCCTCGCGGCGACCGCGCTGACGATTCGGCGGACGACCCGGCCGATGGCCTGACGGATCCCGCCGGGCCGGGGAAGGCCCGGCCGGTCACGGCTCCGGGCCGGGCCGGTGGGTCAGGGCCCCGGCCGCGATCCGCCGGACGGGTCCTGGAGAGAGGATCCGACCGCGGCCTCGAAGGCGGCGTACGCGGCGGCGTCGAAGAGGACGAAGCGCGCCTCCTGGACCTCGGTGCGGGCGGCCAGGACCGTCCGGACCGCGATCCGCGCCCCGTCGTCCATGGGCCAGCCGTAGATACCGGTGGAGATGGCCGGGAAGGCCACCGTACGGGCCCCCAGCTCGTCGGCGACGCGCAGCGACTCGCGGTAGCAGGAGGCGAGCAGGTCCGACCGGTCCTCCTCGCGCGACCAGACGGGCCCCACCGTGTGGATGACGTGCTCGGCGGCCAGTCGGCCGGCGGTGGTGGCGACGGCCCGGCCCGTCGGCAGTCCCTTGCCGTAGTGCCCGCGCCGCAGGTCCTCGCAGGCGGCGAGGATCTCCGGGCCGCCCTTGCGGTGGATGGCGCCGTCGACCCCGCCGCCGCCGAGCAGTGAGGAATTCGCGGCGTTGACGATGGCGTCGGCCTTCTCGGCGGTGATGTCGCCGCGTACCAGTGTGATGCGCACCATCGGAAGTCCTTTCACGGTTCGGGGGGGCGGGCGGCGCCTCAGGAGGTCTGGCGCAGGTGGCGCCAGACCGCCTTGGCGGCGTTGTGGCCGGACATGCCGTGGACGCCCGGGCCCGGCGGGGTCGCCGAGGAGCAGATGAAGACCGCCGGGTGGGCGGTGGTGTAGGGGGAGAGGCTGAGCCGGGGGCGCAGCAGGAGCTGCAGGCCCGATGCGGCCCCGCAGGCGATGTCGCCGCCGACGTAGTTGGGGTTGCGGGCGGCGAGCTGGGGCGGTCCGGCCGTGGCGCGGGCCAGGACCCGGTCGCGGAAGCCCGGGGCGAAGCGCTCCAGTTGGCGCTCGACGGCATCGGTGAGGTCGCCGTCCCAGCCCGCGGGGACGTGGCCGTACGCCCAGAAGACGTGCTTGCCCTCGGGGGCCCGGCCGGGGTCGGCCAGGCTGGGCTGGGCAGTGATCAGGAACGGCGTGCGGGGGGCCCGGCCGGCCGAGGCGAGCTGCAGGGCGGCGTCGATGTCGCGTGTGCGCGGGCCGATCTGGACGGTGCCGGCGCGGCGCGGCTCCTCCGCCGTCCACGGAACCGGTCCGTCCAGCGCGTAGTCGATCTTGAAAACGGAGGCGCCGTACCGGTAGCCGTCGTAGGCGCGGCCCAATCGGGCGATCCGGGCCAACGCCGTGGGCGAGGTGTCAAAGACGTAGGCGCGGGCGGGCGGGAGGTCGTCGAGCCGCTTGACCTCGAAGTCCGTGTGGATCGCTCCACCGAGGTCGCGCAGGTAGGAGGCCAGGGCGTCGGAGATCGACTGGGAGCCGCCGCGGGCCATGGGCCAGCCGCCCGCGTGGGCGGCGAGGGCGAAGACCAGGCCGACGCCACCGGTCCCGATCCCGCCGAGCGGTGCGATGACGTGGGCCACGAGCCCCGCGAACAGCGCCCGCGCCCGTTCGTCCCGGAAGCGGCGCAGCAGCCAGGTGGAGGGCGGCAGGCCGGCCAGCCCGAAGCGGGCGAGGGTCACCGGGTCACGGGGCAGTGCGGTGTCCGGCAGGGACATGAAGTCCCGGGCCAGGGTGTCCCATCGGCCGAGGAAGGGTCCGACCAGGCGCCGGTAGGCGCCCGCGTCGCGCGGCCCGAAGGACGCCGCCGTCTCCGCAACGGAGCGCGCGAGGACGGCGGCCGTCCCGTCGTCGAAGGGGTGCGCCATGGGAAGCGGGGCGTGCAGCCATTCCAGTCCGTACCGCTTCAACGGCATCGTGGCGAAGACCGGCGAACCGGCGCCCAGCGGGTGCACCGCCGCGCAGGGGTCGTGCCGGAAGCCGGGCAGGGTGAGCTCCTCGGTCCGGGCTCCCCCGCCGACCGTGGCGGCGGCCTCGAAGACGGCCACCGAGAAGCCGCGCCGGGCCAGTTCGACGGCGGCCGTCAGCCCGTTGGGGCCCGCCCCCACCACGACCACATCGAAAATCGACGGCACTTGCGACTCCTTCGTTTCCGGCGGCGGCGCCTGCACCCCCAGGATATGGCGACGTACGGGCGGTCCCGGACCCCCTACGCGCCCCGGAGCAGATCGCGGACGCGCACGGCGGTCGCCTCGTCCCGTCCGACAGCGAACGGCAGGGCATTGTCGCGGTCCACCCGGAAGGGAACCCCCTCGACGGTGCTCTGTGCTCCGCCGGACTCGGCGACCAACAGCAGCCCGGCCGCGTGGTCCCAGGCCGAGGGCCACGTGAAGGCGAGGGCGTCCATCTCCCCGCGCGCCACCTTCAGGTACTCCAGGCCTGCCGAACCGCAGGGCCTGGCCGCGATCCCGGGCACGTCCAGCCGGGCCAGGGTGCGCTTGTTCTCGTCGCTGGTGTAGAGGGGGTGGGCGGTGGCGACCCGCAGGTCAGCACCGGGCTCGGGCGAACCGCTGCGTATCCGCTGGCCGTTGACGTACGCGCCCTGCCCGTGCACGGCGGTCGCGAGCTCCTCCAGCGCCGGGGCGAAGGTCCAGGAAGCGAGTATCTCGCCGCGCAGCGCCAGGGCGACCAGGGTGCAGAAGGCCGGGTCGCCGTTCACGAACTGGCGGGTTCCGTCGACCGGGTCGACGATCCACACCGGGGCGTCCGCGCGCAGCGCCTCGTACACGGCGGGGTCGGCGTGGACGGCTTCTTCGCCGACCACGACCGAACCGGGCAGCAGTCGGGTGAGGGAGGCCGTGAGGTGTTCCTCGGCCTTGCGGTCGGCGACGGTCACCAGGTCGTGCGGGCCGCTCTTCTGGTCGACCTCGTGCTCGGCGAGCTGCCTGAATCTCGGCATGATCTCGATCGCCGCCGCCTTGCGGACGGCTTCTTCCACATCGGGCAGGCCATGGGCCAGGAACTCATCGATCATGCCTCCAGCAAAGCACGCCCGGCCGACAAACCGCACCGCCGCCGTCGGACAGGAGTCGGACACCGGGTGGCCTCCGGGTGAACCCGCCGGCCGGCCCAGGCCTCGGCGGCCGGGCCGGCGGGGGCGGGGTCAAGCGTTCAGGGCGGGGATGATCTGCGCGCCATACGCGTCGATCGTGGACTCCTTCGCGTCGTGCATGTCGTAGACCGCGAACTGGTCGACGCCCAGGTCGCGCAGCGCCCGCAGCTTCTCGATGTGCGCCTCGGCCGGGCCCAGCAGGCAGAACCGGTCGACGATCTCGTCGGGGACGAAGTCCGTGGACGGGTTCCCGGCGCGGCCGTGGTGGCTGTAGTCGTAGCCCTGGCGGGCTTTGACGTAGTCGGTGAGCTCGTCGGGGACCATGCCGGAGTGCTCGCCGTAGCGGGAGACGAGGTCGGCGACGTGGTTGCCGACCATCCCGCCGAACCAGCGGCACTGATCGCGGGCGTGGGCCAGGTCGTCACCGACGTACGCAGGCGCCGCCACACAGATCGTGATCGCGGACGGGTCCCGGCCCGCCTCGACCGCGGCCTGCCGCACCGCCTTGATCATCCACTCGGTGAGGTAGGGGTCGGCGAGCTGGAGGATGAACCCGTCCGCCTTCTGCCCGGCCAGCGCGAGTGCCTTGGGGCCGTACGCGGCCATCCAGACGGGGAGTCTGCCGTCCTTGATCCACGGGATGCGGACCGGGCTGCCGTCGACGGACGCCTCGCGGCCCTCGGCGAGGTCACGGATGACGTCCATGGCCTCGCCGAGGCGGGCCAGGGTGTTGGGAGCGCGGCCCGCGACCCGCATCGCGGAGTCGCCGCGGCCGATCCCGCAGACGGTGCGGTTGCCGTACATGTCGTTGAGGGTCGCGAAGGTCGAGGCGGTGACCTCCCAGGTGCGGGTGCCCGGGTTGGTCACCATCGGGCCGATGTGGAGCTTGGCGGTGTTGGCGAGGATCTGGCTGTAGATAACGAAGGGCTCCTGCCAGAGGACGGCGGAGTCGAAGGTCCAGCCGTAGCGGAAGCCGTTGCGCTCGGCGCGCTTCATGAGGCTGATGACCTGGGAGGCTGGCGGGTCGGTCTGCAGGACGAGGCCGAAGTCCATGCGGTGCTCCTTGCTGGGGAGTACGGGCCCCGGGGCGTGCGGGCCCCGGCGCCCCCTTACAGGTACTGGCAGGTGGAGCGGTGGACGAAGGCACCGTGGCCGGCCCGGCCGATGTACTCGCGCCGATCGACGACGAGTTCACCCCGCGAGAGGACGGTGTCGACGCGGCCGGTGATCCGCCTGCCCTCGTACGCCGAGTAGTCCACGTTCATGTGGTGCGTCTCGGCGGAGATGACCTGCTCGGCGTGCGGATCGTAGAGCACGATGTCGGCGTCGGAGCCCGGCGCGATAGTGCCCTTCTGCGGGTAGAGCCCGAACATCCGGGCGGGTGTGGCGCAGGCGATCTCGATCCACCTGCGGCGGCTGATGTGGCCGTCCACCACCGCCTGGTGCAGGAGGTCCATGCGGTTCTCCACGCCCGGGAGCCCGTTGGGGATCTTCGAGAAGTCGCCCCGTCCCAGTTCTTTCTGGCCGCGGAAGCAGAAAGGGCAGTGGTCGGTGGAGACGACCTGGAGGTCGTTGGTCCGCAGACCCTGCCACAGGGCGGCCTGGTGTTCCCGGGGCCGCAGCGGGGTGGAGCAGACGTACTTGGCGCCCTGGAAGTCCGGCTCGGCCAGGTTGTCGGTGGACAGGAACAGGTACTGCGGGCACGTCTCCCCGAAGACCGGGAGCCCCTTGTCCCGGGCGGCGGCCAGCTCCGCCACCGCTTCCTGCGCCGAGACGTGCACGACATACAGCGGGGCGCCGGCCACCCGCGCGAGCTGGATGGCGCGGTGGGTGGCCTCGGCCTCCAGGAGCACCTTGCGGACCTCGCCGTGGTGGCGCGGATCGGTCTCGCCGCGCGCCAGGGCCTGCTCGATGAGGACATCGATGGCGATGCCGTTCTCCGCGTGCATCATGATCAGGCCGCCGTTGGAGGACGCCCGCTGCATCGCGCGCAGGATCTGGCCGTCGTCCGAGTAGAAGACCCCCGGATACGCCATGAACAGTTTGAACGAACTCACGCCTTCCTCGACGAGTCCGTCCATTTCCTTGAGCGTGTGCTCGTTGACGTCCGACACGATCATGTGGAAGGCGTAGTCGATCGCGCAGTTCCCGTCGGCCTTGGCGTACCAGGCGTCCAGGCCGGCCCGCAGGGACTGCCCCTGCGACTGGACCGCGAAGTCGATGATCGTCGTCGTACCACCCCAGGCCGCGGCCCGCGTCCCGGTCTCGAAGGTGTCCGATGCGGAGGTCCCGCCGAAGGGCAGCTCCATGTGGGTGTGCGCGTCGACCCCTCCCGGGATGACGTACTTGCCGGTCGCGTCGATCGTGCGTCCGACCGTCCAGGCCCCGGCGGCCGCGGAGCCGTGCGCGGCGAGCGCCGCCACGCGGCCGTCCTCGATCAGGACGTCCGCGTGGAGTTCGTCCGCGGCGGTGACGACCAGGCCACCGCTGATGAGAGTGCGGTTGCTCATGCGTGGTTCCCCCTAGTCGACCCGGTTCGCTTGACGGAGTGCCCGTTCGAGGATCTCGGCGCCCTCCTCCGCCTCGGCAACGGTGAGGGAGAGCGGCGGCGCGACGCGCAGCACGCTGGTGTTGTAGCCACCGCCCTTACCGAGCAGCAGGCCGCCTTCGCGGGCGGCCTCCAGCACGGCGGAGGCGGCGGCCGGGTCGGCCTCGTCCGTGCCGGGCCTGGTCAGCTCGATGCCCGCCATCAGGCCCCGGCCGCGGACCTCCCGTACGGCGGGAACGGTGGCGGCAATGCCGCGCAGCCGTTCCAGCAGCAGGCCGCCGACGCGGCGGGCGTTGCCCTGGAGGTCGTGTTCCAGCAGGTAGCCGAGATTGGCGATGCCGGCCGCCATGGTGACGGGCGAGCCGCCGAAGGTGGAGATGGAGTTGGAGTCCAGGCAGTTCATCACCTCGGCGCGGGCGACGACGCCGCCGATGGACATGCCGTTGCCGATGCCCTTGGCGAAGGTGAGGATGTCCGGCGGGCCGTTCTGGGCGTGGGCTTGCCAGCCCCAGAAGTGGTCGCCGGTGCGGCCCCATCCGGTCTGCACCTCGTCGCTGATCCAGAGGATGCCGTGGCGGTCGAGGACCTCGCGGAAGGCTCCGTACAGGCCGTCGGGCGGGGACGTGAAGCCCCCGACGCCCTGAACCGGTTCGGCGATGAGCGCGGCCACACCCCCGCGGGCCTGGCCCAGTACGTCCTGGAGGTCGGCGACGGCCGCGGCGGTGAAGGCGGTGTCGTCGAGGTGGGCGAAGGGGCCGCGGGTGCGGACGGCGCCGTGGACGTAGTACGTCTGCAGCGGTGAGAGGCTGGTCGGCGACCAGCTGCGGTTGCCGGTCACGGAGACCGTGGAGAAGGACCTGCCGTGGTAGCTGTTGCGCATCGCCAGGATCTGGTTGGAGCGCCGGTACGTCGTCGCCAGGAGCAGGGCGGTGTCGTTGGCCTCGGTGCCCGAGGTGGTGAAGAAGACGCGGGCGTCGGGGATGCCGGACAGGGCGGCGACCCGCTCGGCCAGCTCGATCATCGGCCGGTTGAGGTACAGGGTGGAGGAGTGGATGATCCGCCCGGCCTGCTCGGCGACGGCCTTGGTGACCTCGGGCAGGGCGTGGGCGGTCATCGTGGTGAGGATGCCGCCGAAGAAGTCGAGGTAGCGCTTGCCGTCGGCGTCCCAGACATGGCGCCCCTCGCCGTGGGTGAGCTCGATGGGGTTCTCGTAGTAGAGCGCGAGCCAGTCGGGCAGGACGGTGCGATGGCGGTGGTGGAGCGGGGTGGGGTCGGTCACGGCTGTACGAGCCCTCCGTAGGCGTCGGGGCGACGGTCGCGGTAGAAGGCCCACTGGTCGCGGACCTCCTTGATCTGGTCGAAGTCGAGGTCGCGGACGAGGAGTTCTTCCTCCTTGTCGCTGGCGACGTCGCCGACGAACCGGCCGCGCGGGTCAACGAAGTAGCTGGTGCCGTAGAAGTCGTTGTCGCCGTACTCCTCCTGGCCGACCCGGTTGATGGCCGCGATGAAGTACTCGTTGGCGACGGCCGCGGCGGGCTGCTCCAGCTGCCACAGGTAGGCGGAGAGGCCACGGTGGGTGGCGGACGGGTTGTAGACCAGTTGGGCTCCGGCCAGGCCCAGTTGGCGCCAGCCCTCGGGGAAGTGGCGGTCGTAGCAGATGTAGACGCCGATCCGGCCGACGGCGGTGTCGAAGACGGGCCAGCCCAGGTTGCCCGGGCGGAAGTAGTACTTCTCCCAGAAGCCCTTGACCTGCGGGATGTGGTGCTTGCGGTACTTGCCGAGGTAGCTGCCGTCGGCGTCGATGACGGCGGCGGTGTTGTAGTAGAAGCCCTCGCTCTCCAGCTCGAAGACGGGGACGACGATGACCATCCCGGTCTCGCGGGCGAGGTCCTGCATGCGGCGGACGGTCGGGCCGTCGGGGACGGCCTCGGCCCAGCGGTAGTGCTCGGGCTCCTGAACCTGGCAGAAGTAGGGGGCGTTGAACACTTCCTGGAAGCCGATGATCTTCGCGCCTTCGGCGGCGGCCCGACGGGCGTACTCCTCGTGCTTGGCGATCATCGATTCGGTGTCTCCGGTCCAGGTGGCCTGGACCAGCGCGGCGCGGACGACTTGGGCCATGAGCTGCTCCTTGCGACGGGAACGCCGGTTCTACGCACGTAGACGGAGTGCGTAGGGAGTAGAACGTAGGCCTCGCCACAGCGTGGGGCAAGACCGCCGTGCACGGTTGGAGTAGTCGATCACGTTACGTCGCGCGGTGGTCGATAGCGGTCAGCAGGCGGGGCTTTGACGACATGAAGCGGGGGGTGTCCGCAACACGGCCCCGTCCCCGCCTCCGTATCGGCCTCCGTATCGGCCTCCGTCGTGGTGCCCGCCTCTCCACGCTCACCCGTACCGCAAGGGAGACCGTGGAGCCCACCGCCGCAAGCGCGGTCATCGACGGGCGTTGCGGCCCCTTGGGGTGGCCGCTTACGCTCCTGCCCCTGACCACTCCGCGAGCCGCTGCACTCCAGCCGCCCCGCGAAACCCGCAGGTCAGCGATCCAGCGCACCTTCGGTGCGCGCCGGGGGCGTGGTAAATCCCGTGGCGCGCGCCGGGGGTGCTTCTGTCTGCCCTGACGTG